>CADBME010000082.1 GCA_902795715.1 uncultured Lachnospiraceae bacterium
AAATCAATCCCGGATGAGGTTCTGGAGGAGGAGCTTTCCGAACTCCTCTCTTCCCTTCCGGATGACGTCATGCTGGAACTCCTGACCGATTTCGGTCTTACCGGGGATGGTGGCGAACATGCCGAATGAAGAGCTTTATCCGCTGCGCCAGGTCAAAGTACGGCTTAAAGTAACGGAAGGAGAGGCACTCTACAGCACAAAGCCGATCGACTCACCATTACGCGCTGCAGAGCTGGTTACAAAAATGCTGAAGGAAATGGATCGGGAATACGTCTGCCTTGCCAATCTGGACGGAAGGCTCCGGCCGATCAGTTACCACATCGTAACCGTCGGAGGCCTGGATCTTTGCCATGCGCCGATCCCGAATATTTTCAAGACCGCTATTCTGGAAAATGCAGGATCCATCATCCTTTTTCACAATCACCCAACTGGGGACCCTGCTCCAAGTGAGCCGGATAAAGAGCTTACAGAAGCAGTCGTGAAGGCAGGGAACTTAATGGGAATCCCTGTTATCGACCACGTCATTGTCGGGAGCGGCACAGGCGTTTTCTACAGCTTCCGGGAAAAACAGCCGGAACTGTTCCCGGCAGGACTCACGTTCCTTTATCAGGATATTCGTTCTGACACCTGTCACCCTGCGGTATCGGAGAAGGAATCTGTTTTAAAAGGGCTCCAGGCGTATCGGGATCATAGTACTGCTATCTCCCGGCCCAGTCCTGTAAAACCGAACCCTGCCCGCTAAGACCCTGCGAAAGGAGGTGGTAACAATGTGCTTATGATTGGCAAAAAAAAGAATACGACTACGAAAGGAGGAAAAAACATGTCGAGGAAAAGGATCTGCCTGATTTTCACGCTTCTCATTCTTGTGCTCTCTACGACTTTTACCGTGTCTGCAGCCACCTGCAAACATGAATGGGGTCCGTGGAGGATCACCAAACAGCCGACCTGCACGGGATACGGCAACAAAAGACATACCTGTAAAAAGTGCCATGAAACCTGGTACAGCACCATAATCCCTCAGGGTCATACCTGGAAGCGTGAAGTCATAAAGAACCGTACCTGCACGGGCAAGGGGCTGATCAAATACACCTGCACAAAATGCGGGAAGGTCAAAAAGGAAACCCCGGCGGCACTCGGCCACCATTTCGGTACGTATAAGAAATCCGGCAAGAGCAGGAAGAAGCTCCTCAAGAAGACGGAGTATTATTGGGAGCTTTGCTGTTCACGTTGCGGAAAGAAAGCGAATTACGGGGTCTGGAGTGCTTCAAAACCGAAGGACAGATGATTGCCTATGGGATAGTCATCGGAGAGGGATCTTGATTGGTCCCGCTCTTACATAAAAACAGTTTGTCAGACGTTTTTCTAATGCAAAGTTGCATTATTTTCAGGAAATAGTAGCACTATCTTACGGACTTTTCATAAGCCCTTGTATTGGAAAAATGATTTGATAATATGATTTTGAAATGTCACATCGCAAGGGGGAAATTACAATGAGTACCACCACAAATGAAAATAAGACAGAGCGGATCATGGATGTTGATTTGTCGATGCGGGCCAAGAATATCCTTCGCAGAGAAGGCATCCATACGATAGATGACCTGTGCAATCTCAACAGGATGGAATTGTCTGTTCTCAGGGGATGCGGTCATAAAACGGAAAAAGAGATCCTTGATTTCCTTGCTGAACAAGGCCTTGCACTTGCTCCTGAAGAAGGAAAAACCATTCCTGTTGAAGTTTCATATGATACATATAATATGATTCATGACAGGATTAAGAATTATTATCTGACAAAGCCTTCCGAAAAGCGTTTTTCTGAAGGAGATACTCTTTTATTTACCGTAAATGACAGTTGCGGAGCTGCGTACCCGGTGAAAAGAAAGATTTTAAGCATCTCCCGCAGGGAAGAAGGCCTGGTTAACGGGTATATTATTCTCGGATTCTAAATACAAGCCACAAACATATGCCTTTTCCGGGAAAAAACGATAGTGTAATAATTGCTCTTCAAATACCTTTACATCGGAGCATTGAATCTTGTAATCGGCTAAAGATTTGCTAAGATTAAAGATAGAGAATAATACCTATGTCTTTGCAGGTTTAAGGAGAAGTAATATAAAAATGAATCAATACAACGAAAATCAGTTCATGAAAATGCCGGAGAATCATTATGCCCGGCCCGCCCAGATTCCTATTCGTGTAAAAAGATTCAATTATCTGATTAATGAGTATATCCCAGGAAATAATGATCAATACATCATGTTCCATCATCCAGGCCATTTTCTGATCTACGACAATAAGACAAAATACTGCCTTTTTGACGCTTCATACATCCTATTAGGCAATAATCAGAATAAGATTTCAAATGATGATGACCTCGCGGCAGTAATTCCGCAAATAATAATCAATCAAGATAGCACCCAGCGTTCTGATCTTTCAAAGGATGATTTTAGTCTGCTCACAGATATTATTTACGAAATACTTTAAGATACTGATTAAACACGCTAAAACCGAATAGAATTATTTCAATAATTATTGGGAGCATCTCCTCTACATAAGATCTGCGATTACCGCAGGTCTTTTTTCATGAATTGAGAAAGGAGGACCACATGCCAAAAAGAACCCGCCATCCTCGCCGGCCTCCGTCCGGCGGTCCGACACAAAAAGAAAAATTGAAGGAAATCACTGAAAAACTGGAAGCCGGCATCAAAGAAATGTTCACTTCCGAACAATATGCCAAATGGCTTAAAACGATGCGGACATTTCATAATTACAGTTTTAATAACACGCTTCTTATCGCGCTGCAGGCTCCGTATGCATCACAA
>CADBME010000083.1 GCA_902795715.1 uncultured Lachnospiraceae bacterium
AGAAGCATTCAGGGGATATCGGTAGCCATAAGGTCTTACGGCCAGCACAAACTGATCATCCCCTTTTACCGGATATTTGAGAGCCGGCCATTCCTGGCCTTCCTCAGGCTGGTAGTTTGCACCCGGCATCTTTTTATTGTAAATCCTCTCTACACCTTCCTCTGTCATCTGGTATAGAGAGAGATAATTGGCTTTTTCTCCTTTGGCCACAGAATTAAGGAGCATCTTCTTGCCCCCAAGATCCTTACCGCTGACCAGGAAGAGGCGGGCCCGGTTGGATTCACTGCTGATGTCCTCGGTCCCTAACTTTAAGGCTGGCATCTTATCCAGAGAAAGGACTTTTCTGGTATAGCCAAGAGGATAGGCTTTATAATTTTCGCCTTCCTCATCAGGATACTCAAAGAAAACCTTACCCTCTTCATCAAGAGACAGTTTAACTTTTACTTCGGATTCGTCAGCTCCGGTCATATACATGGTTTTAGATGTAATGGCATTGCCTTCGCCATCATAACGGATAGCCGCTCCGGAGTTTACCTTGAGTACTTTTTCTTTGCCATTATTGAAGCTGACTTTAATCCGGCTGCCCGATGCCAGATAGAATTGATCATTGAAGCCTTCATAGAAGGTATAGGCAGCTTCGTCATCTTTATCGGTATATTCTACACTTTTTACCGAATAGTCATAGGGGTTGGTCCTGGCCATAGCCGTGGCCGGAAGCATCCCCAAGGCAAGAGCTGCTGAAAGAGCAAGGCTCAGCAGCTTGCTGACAAGATTTTTCAGGTCTTGTTTATTCATAATTTCCTCCTTAATGTATGAACAACTATGTTGTCGTCTCTCTTTCATTTCGAAAGAGTATTCCCTCTCCGATGCCCAACAGAGCCCAGAAAGCCGGTGCCGTAAGAATCATGGAGTCGTTAGCCAGGCCCGTAATCATATAGAGGGCTGGTCCGAGAAGGAAGGCCAATCCTGTATAGAATTGGTTTCGATTCCTGGTGCCTGACAGCCTCTTCAGGAATCGTATAAGATAAAGGAACAGGCAGCCTGTCACAAACAATGCAGACAATAGGCCTGTTTCAGCCGCCATCTGCAGATACCAGCAGTGGGGCTTGTTGTAGATGACATCATCCTGCCCGATTTGATGTCTTGCAGCATAATCATTATTTGGAAAAAAGAGAGAAAAGGTATCGGGTCCGGTCCCTAGAAAGGCCACTTCAGGAAGCCCGGCTATGGTCTTGGACCATACATATCCCCTGAACGATGCAAATCCATAAACCGATGCCGGAAATGCGTCGGGGGAAATCACGGACTCTGCCAGAATGCCCTGATGATTGATCAGCCTGTAGCCTCCGTCTTTCCGACATAGAAACCATGCATGATCACCATCATAGAAAACGTAGCCCTTAATTTCTCCAGATGAATTGCTGACTTCGTCCCTCCAAAAGAAAAGTTTGTCAAAGGGCTGGTCTGTCACGTGATAGACCGGACCTTCCAGAGCATCCGCTCTGATCGCCTTTTTCTTCAGAGACTTCTGCAAGGCTTTCTGCTTTTTCACGGAAACTTCTTTTTGACTGACCAGATCAGCGGTCTTTGTCTCTTTCAGAATTACCGTCCCGGAAGAATCCTCCCATGAGGCCTCCAGCAGCCTGTCATCTATTTCCAGGAAAACACTATCCTCTCCTGTCCGGATTCCTGTTATAAGACCCTGAGTGATCTTACCTTCCTCCTGGTAGCGGAATAACCTTCCCATCAGATCACCACCGGTCATCCGGTTTACAAAAACCATAAGTCCCAGAATCAGGCATATACCGCCTGCAAGCAGGCCAAGGACAGGAAATAGCCCGAATCGCCTCTTTATCTTTATACCTGAATCAACATCTCCTTTATTGCTTTGCGGAAGCAAAGTAAAACCAAAGAGAAGAAGACCTGTAATGGAAGCGGCGATTCCGCTTCTGGACTGCGATGCCAAAAGACATACTGCATCAAGAGCTAAAGACACAAGGAAAATCCCCTTCCAGACCATCCCGGACTCTGTTACAAATCCGCTGAGGACAAGCGGCAACATCATGGCCAGATAGACACCGACATAATCCGCATGGTAGAGAGTCATATAGATTCTGGATGAAGCAAGAATTTCCGCATGGTCCAGGCCACATAAACTGCGAATCAAAGGCCAGGTCATAGGGTCATGACCCAGCAGCTGCAGGATGCCAATGGTTCCCAAAAGGCACATCGACACAGCGCAACACCTTATGACATAATGCAGAAACTCATATGACAGATTCTCTCCGGATGCTGTAACATACCATCCGTAATAGAAAAGAATTCCATAGGAGAGCAGCACAGGGAAGGGTTGAAAAAGATCCCTGGCTCCCCGAAAAACAATCTCCTGATACTTAGAGCACAAAGACGATATCAGGGCCAGAAAAATATAAGAGGCAGGTAAAAACAGACAAAAAAGCTGCACGCCTTTTATACCTGACCAGACAATCTTCCTCCCCAGAAGCAGCATGGAAAGCAAAAAGAAAAGGGACAGTCCGACAATAGCAAAAAGGGCTACCTCTTTGCCATGCAGAAAATAATCCACACAGTATTTCTCTCCTGCTTCCGCAGGCTGGTAAATGCAGAGCCTGTTGGCAAAAGAATAGCCCCTAATGAGCAGAGGCAGCATAACGATCGTCAAAAGAAAGGGCAAACCATATACCCGCCAGGTCTTCTCTACCAGAAGGCCATTGGTCCTTCTACTCTGTCTGGCTGGTTTTTTTCTCTTTGTTACCTGTGATTTTGCCTTCTTACTCTTTCTTCCCATCTGAATACCTCATTACGATCTCAATAAAAGTTATCGAAATCTCTTGACGATCCTTTACGAGCAGGAACTAACCTGTTTCCTTAACCATCATCGTAATAAGCAGGCATGTCCTTTCACCTCCTCTTTCAGGCCGCAGCATTATCATATCTTTCGACGCGGCTTATATGTGAAAAGTCATTTAAAAAAATATTTCGTATCAAAAACGACCATTACATTTACATTTCTTATCTGTTAATAATTATATCATTTTTGCTTGGACAACTGTAGGGCAAATAGTTCAAAATAAAGCTACTTTTTTGTCTGACACTCTTTCCCTTTTTCACTCCTACTTTCTCAAAAAAACTATGCCCCTCCGATAATCAACTTGACCAGACCCCGGTCTTCGATCATAGTAACATCCCCTCTAAATGGTTTGCACAAAGACCCCAGCTTACTCTTTTCCTTCCTCGAAAGAAGCCTGCCGGGATATTGGCAGAATAAGACCATTTCCTGCCTGACCATACCACCCTGGATGATAAGATCCATACAATCGTCCGCCTGATCCTTTTCCTTTTTCAATCCAAGTCCCTGACCCCCTTCTTTATCCCAGTCAGATTCCCGTTCCTTTTCTTCTTTCAGCCCAGATTCATGACTCTCTTCCTTCTTCAGCCCGGATTCCTGATTTCCTTCCACCCTGGTCTGATCATAGTGCTTCAAAGCCATATCACACATGCACATCAGTACTTTTTCCAAATCATTTATCCTGATTCCGCAAGGAAGATCAAAATCATGGAAACGAATCTGATATGGGATTTTTTCCTGGAGGAATCTTTCCTCACAAGATACAAGAAGGTCATTGATTTCGACTACTTCACTGTATTTTCCCACAGAAAGCTCTCTATAATGATTTTCAAGAATAGCCAGATAGTCACCAGCCATATTTCTTAATCTTTCCTGCCGATCCCAATCTGCATATTTGATATGGGATTCCTTTTTTTCCCCATCCACTTTTTCACCAAAAGCAAACTGATTCGTGCTCTCTAAACGATTTCCCTTTTGTCCGCTAAATTCCGTTTTTTCTAACAGACCGCGAATCGCCCTGTCGATCTCTCTGTTATAGCGGTTGATCCTTGCGCTTTGTATAAGAGCTTGCTGATAATGGCTCTTTAAAGCCGACTCTCTGCGAATCAATTCCTGCCTGATCCTTATCCCTTTCATCCTTTCACTATATAAAAAGGACACCCACAGATAGGAAAGTGAAATAATCAGACAGAATGCGACCAGATTAATCATACCATTCCCTTTGTTTAAGGCAAAGTGCATATTACTGGCAATGCCCATAATATAATAAGCCGTAAGGAACAAAACGAGAAAAAAGGGATATCTGGGATTCCAGGCCATAAAACGCCGGATAAATGGTATATTCTGTCTGACAAATATGACACAAAAAGCAAGACACCATAAGCCAAGCAGCAGATCTCTGGGATCCCAGCCCATACTCATTCCCACTTTATCCGGAGTTGTCCCCGGAAATAAAACCATAATCCCTACACTGTATATAGTAGATAACAGGGTTTCAAAAACCAACTCCACCATCAGTTTTTTCAGGAGATCCCCCTTAAATACACAGGCAAACATGACAATGCCAACCCAAATATTCAGGACGATCAGAAAAATGATCTTTCTCTCATACCAGTCCTGCCCGGCATACTTTCCCCCAAGAAATATAGATATATACAGGGTAATCCAAAAATATCTCCAGAACCACAAAAGCAACCAGACCAACAGGGAGCTCTTTTTCCCAAAGCGCAGCCCTACTGTTTTTTCAAACATATAAAATATGGTAAAAAAACCAAAGAATGAAGGAAAGAAGCTTTTCATATTATTCAGCAAAAAAAATAGAAGGGGCATCATTAAGATCATTTCCTTTCTTACGATCTCACAAGTCTGCTACTAATAGTCAGATAAGAACTCTCTTCATCGAAGTCTATGTTTAAATGACCTCCATATTTACTACAGTAATCTTTTGCGATAAGAAGACCCAGACCATGGTTTTTTGAATCTGATTTGCTGGTCTGAAAATTCATATCAAAAGATTTTGATACATCATTGCCCACACATATATACAGACTCTCACCCTCATCATCTAAGATAAACAGGATACCCTTGCCAGGCCGGTCATGCAATCTCAGCTCTTCCTCCAGAGCATTATCAAGCAAATTCATCAGGATTCCCGTTATGTGAAAAGGATCCATCCTGCCAATACTATCTTCTTTTATATTTACCCGGGCTTCAAAAGGAATCTCTTTTTCCTTGCATTCCTCCGCCTTGATCTCACAGATTGCATTCAAAAGTTCATTCCGGCAATAAGGAAACTCTTTCATATGAGACATGTCATCCTGCATCTCCTGAAAATACCCCTGCAAGGCCTGATATTCCTCAAAATCTTCCAGCTCCCTGCCTTCTCTCAGGAATTCTTCTACAATTCCCATATGTTTCTGCAAATCATGCCGGTATTTACGAATTCCCTGGATTCTCTCCTGCATATCATCATAAAACTTTTGAATATAAGTGATGTTGGTCTCCAAAATCAGGTTTTCTTTCTCGGTTTTTTGCAGTTTTCGAATATAAATCATTAATCCGACCAGGATAAGAAACAAATGAATCAGGCTAAGATATTCGACCATGCTTTACCTCCCCATAAAGTCAAGCCTGTAACAGCTTAAATTCAAGGTATTTGCTCCTATATTAAGCAGGAAATCTTTTTTTACTATTCACGGCCCTACCGTCCATCAAGCCATAGGCCATGTCATCGGAAATGTCAGTACAAATGCTATTATAGGATATCACATTTGCAATAGCAAGGACAGGGAGAACAGGGGCTTCCCTGTTGATGGTCATGGCTGATCATGTCCGTAATAGCAAGGACAGAGGCGATTAGGGGCTATTAACCTCTAGAATCAGGCAAAAAATAGTGAGCCAAAAAGTTAAAGATTTCAAACGAGAAGGCAAGGGTACGGAAAGAGAATAAGCTATTGCGGCTGTGGGAGAAAGCAGAAACGGAAGATCCATGTCGGCCGCATAGACGAGTATAAGCTATTGCGGCCGTGGAAGAAAACCGAG
>CADBME010000084.1 GCA_902795715.1 uncultured Lachnospiraceae bacterium
AACCAGCAAATCAGACAATTGTGCGTTAAACACTTGTACCATACGCAGTCTTTGGAGCTCTCCACCCGATAATGTCGGTATGGCACGATGGAAGAAGAGATGTCCAAGATTGAGATCCATTGCTTTTGATATAAAGCTTTGAATTTCATCAAGTATGAAAGTAATCCTTGGATCGGTTTTCTTTTTAGCTATTTTCTCAATAATCGAAGTCAGTTCCGAAAACGGTGTTGTCATAAACTCGCCAATAGATACTCCATAGATCTTATACTGGCTTGTCTCTTCGTTATACTTCTTTCCATGACAAACTGCGCATTCAATCTCACCATAAAATCTTTCTGCAGGTTTAAATCCTAACATCATAGGTTTTTCGGTTAAGATACCATAATACTTTGAAGTCCGGCGTGAAACTCCATTTGTGCGTTTGTATTGAAAAGAATACTTAATGTTCCCTTCGCCATTTAGCAGCATTAGTTTTTCTGAGTTTTTCAGCTGCCGAAAAGTCTTTGATGGATTAATTCCGACTTCCTCACAGTATTTTGTCAGAATCTGTTTATAGAAGTCCTTGTAAGTGTTCCAGCAACGGAAAGGATTGTCTTTTATCGGAGTGTTGTAATCAATAATACGGTTAATATCCAGGGCCTTCGTATATCCCAGGCCATGACAGTTTTCGCACAAATTGGCTGAACGGTTCAGAGTGAAATGATCCTCACTTACTCCGGTGAGGACAGAGTACAAAAAGGCTATACTGCGATTGAGCCCGAAGTATGTTCCTATTGTGGAGTGAAGATTGTTATTCCCATTTGTTTGCTTAATGGGAACCGCTGCAGTCATGTTGTGATAAGACTTAATCTTATACGATGGCTCGGCGACATCATCAGCAAACATTGACATATACTCATGTTGGCCGATTTGAGCAATTGTATCATATGCCAAAGATGACTTTCCGCTACCAGAGGGACCGATAATCAGATTAAGAGCACGTTTCTCAATGGAAACGTCGATCTTCTTCAAATTATTTGTTTCGATTCCCTCAACACGTATTAATTCAGCCATTGTTGCTCCTGTTTTCGCATATTATGCGATATAAATCATGAATGAAGAAGTTCAGAGTCTTCTTAGCATGAACACAGAAACGCTCATCAACAGAATGAATTGTATTCCCGGGACGCAGGTTCATAGCATTTACAGGGCATCCTCCACCGCAAATACCTAGAGCTGGGCAGGACAGACAGGATTCCTGATTTACTGGTGTCAACTGCGACCATTCGATAAACGTGGGATCTTTAGTTGCGTCAAACTGCTCATCATCAATTGTAGTGACAAAATACTTCTTGTCAAACAGACAGCCATGGCAAATACCAACTTGTCCATTTGGAGCGACTACAATTTGTCCGCCGGCTGTTGCAGCACAGTCAGAATAGTATACTTGTGCTTTTGAAAAAGCATCAAGCTTTCTCATCATGCGATCTTCATAGATGCCCAATTTCCGAAGTTCAACAAATTCATCAATGATAAATTGCGCAGCTGCTTCATTGTAGCTTTCAGGCAGGACGAAGGAATCGCTCGACATCAATATATTGAATCCGAAGGACTTTACTCCATAATTATTCACAAGGTTAAGGATATTAACAGTGTCTTTTATCGTTTCCTCGCTAAGTGTTACAGAGAGGGAGACATGCACGCCCAGCTTCTTGCAAAGATCAAGTTTCTCCAGAATGCGGGAAAAAACAGGTTTCCCAGCGACATCCACTCGCATTTCGTTGGCTTTTTCGGTGAATCCATCACACGAAATGGCAATTGAGACACCAAGATCTTTTAGTTTTAAAATACGTTCTTCATTTAGCAAAAGGCCATTGGTAACCATTGAGAGTTCAACATGCTTTAAGCATTTTTCAACGTTACGTAGGCTGTTCAGCTTTTCAGCAATATAAACAAGGACGGGGAAGTTAACCATTGGTTCTCCACCGTAGAAGATAACCGTTGGTTTATTGTCTTCATCATCCAGATCAGACAGCTTAATCTGCCTGATAAAAAAGTCTATTGCTTTATCTGCGGTTTCTACCGTCATATCCTGTGAAAGGAACTGATGCCGTTTCTCCTGATCATTATTCCCCAGAAAACAGTATTTACATGCGAGATTGCATTGCTCGCTGAGAATCATATAACACACATTGATTGCAGGCGAAGGAGTCCTGGAACGAATAAAGTGAAGGACACGGTCGTCTTCATCTTCCGTCTGCGTTAATATCTTACATTTTATGAGTTCTGCGACTTCATTGGATATTGATTCCGGCGCGTTATCCTTCGAATTGCAAAAAGGACTTGCAAGCCAAACCTGCAAGTCCTCATAAGCTTTCTTAGTCAGATACACCGGTTTCATCCGAAGGGAATGATACAGAGCGATCGCATCCCCCAGATCGTACTCGTGTGTAAACCGAGAAAGCTTTACCATTCCAGCTCCTCCTTGTCAGGAGTGTGCTTGCACCTGGCGCAGGAACATGCGCATGTGCAGGAATTACACGCTACGCAAGCACATTTGGCCATAGCCACTCCGCTGTCGGCATGGATGTTACCAAACATCTGGGCATACTCATTTGTAGAAGCACTCATCTTACAATACCTCCCATTCCTTATCGGAGATCTCACGTGCATCATCAGTAAACTTGCACTTGGAGCAACTGCAGCTACACTTGCAACCGGTGCACTGTCCCATGCACTTATCGCGGGGGCCATTCATTACAGCGGGATTGATATTCCCATAGAGAGCAGTGTATGCGTCTTTACCATAAGAAACCATCTACAGCACCTCCTTTTTTGCTCAGTATACCAGCTATGGAAATAATGTCAATGATTACTTTTTCGTTTTCGTAAAAATGTCGTCTTTTCGTAATTTGATTTTATACCATATATTGTATGATTACAAATATCAAATACTCCATATTGTGTTTTTTCGCTTTCTGTTATATTCCCCAGAAAAGCAGCGAAATCATCGCGAATCCCTTTAAAATCAATGCTTCTACGGTTTTACGAATACACATCAAAAAACGGAAAAGGATTTGTGATCATTGTAGAGGAAAAAGAAAACGTCATTTCTTTCTTTCTGAAGCTGAAACATGAATTTCTGGATAGAATAGCGGGCAGGATTCATTCCTACCCGCCATCCAGATAGTCGCGCTACTGAACATCGTCATTCAGTGCTTTCAGGCACATTGGTCTCTGTCTGTAATGTATTCATCAATCATAACCATCAAGTAGCGCATACTGTTTCGTAATTGCTTCGTGACAGTTATACCGCCTCTACGGCCGCATAGTGTCGGGATATTCATCTCACGAACGCCTCGCTGCATATCTGCCAAGCGAACACCATCCTTTAGAACACTAAACATAGGGCCGTTGTGACGATGCGTGAAGAGGTACTCGCGTTGTCCGGAAAACGCAAGGTAAACATTGAATCCATGTTGATTACCATTGTTTTCTGCAAAAACTAGGATGTTTCTGCTATAGCGCTTCATACCTTCCCTCCATACTTTATAGATTCATCAATTATGATCGGGGCAGTTATGTCTTAAGTTTATCTGCCCCGTTCATATTCACAGCTGGTACTTAGTCATCGTCTTCTCCGTAGCCATCTCTGTAGTTCTCGCAACCACAGTGAGGGCAGCGAATAAACGCGCTGGGGTTGTCGCCTTCTTCCCAGGGTAAAACCAACTCACCACCACGAAGAGACTGGCCACAGGAAATGCAGATGTCGTATTCGCTCATATTGTTATGCCTCCTTTCAATCTTCTACTTCGTCGATGTCATAGTCCACATCATCGAAGTCACTCTCATCGTACTCGTAGTCGCCGGGGTTGGACATGTGCAGGGTCTCGGCACCGACGTCGCAGCAGCTGATTGCATACAGCGCGGCCTCGCGAGCTTCTTCCTCTGTATCGTAGAGGTCTTCGAGTTCCATGTCCTCGTCGGGGAAGTGAATGGTCACCTGGTACTTACTCATAGCCTTTGACTCCTTTCGTGTAGATAGTAGCTTCGGGATCGGTATTCTTTTATGTTCTTCCCTCTACAATTTTAGTTTAGCATTGTAAACATGGAACAAACAGGGCGATAGCAGAATGATAGAATTGGTTAATTTTCTTAATAACGACAATTATTGAATGTAACCACATATGAATGAGTATCACTTCGTCTTTTGTTACGCATCATTGCTTTCATGGGAATGATCCAGCAACAGCTGATATGCACCAGCCACAAAAGAACATTTCGGAAATAAATAATGTACATTACGAGCGTAGTCTGAGAACCATTCGGGTAGATTAAGCTGCTGAAAAAGAGTTCTGTCATCATCTGTAAGTGCTTTGCTATAAGATCCTCTCCTGATCTTGTAGACAATTTCGCTGGCGATCCCAGATATCTGCTCAGGATGATCAGAGCACTTGTGTATGAGAAACCAGACATCCTCACGAGAGAACGGGAGCTTTTTATAATCATTAACTCCTATTGTTGCTGCTAATTCTTCAAGGTCCGGTGTAGAGAAACTTCCATGTAACGCACACATGATTTCAACTAACTGATCAAAAGAAGATATCTCCATCATTTTCGGAGTGTATCGTTCCTCGTCTTTATGTGTATTGTCAATTGCTGCTAACATTTTATCGGTCTGTTTCCTTTCATCCAGAAACGCTTTAAATGCGTTGGTCAGCATCTCGGGTTGGAGCAGTTTATTCAGCAGTTGACTGTGGTCATCAGGTGCAAGTTTGGTTATCTTATCACTTGGAATAATACAAAATGAAGGGGTGTCAGTACCAATATAACTCCAGTAAGTCTCCTCATCGATCTCAGGAATGCTGTCTAATGTTTGCATTTCCTTATCAGCTACATTTTGATTTAAAAAGATTACGGTTGCTTGACCTTCTCCATGCTCAGAAAGAGTTTTCACACTATGGCGCTTAAATGAATAGTATGGTGTTAGCTTCTCCAGTACCTTCTCCCATGCTTTGTCAACCAGGTAATCTTTAGCATTACATACAACAGACAGGAGTGGTTCATTTGTACCACAAACGCTTATCTCAAACGGAAGATTATGCCCGTCCTTCATCATTCCAGTACTGCAACAATCACACTGCTTTTCAGGTAATTCCCACCCGCAATTCGAATCATCAATAAACATTGTCTTATGGCATTTGGGACAATAATAGTGTGCAGGAAGCGGATTTATATCTGTTGCGCCAATAAGCCAGGCAGTAAAAAAGCAATTGACTAAGTTGCGGACAGGCAAGTAAGAACCTTCCTCTTTAGCTAAAGAAGCAAGTTCGCTGAGTGTATCCAGTAAAACAATCGCATCTGATGAGCCAAGCGCATTTTTTTCCATTAAAAAGCGATTTCTGATCGCTAGATGGGGAACATTACCATAAAGCTCCTTCATTTTACTTTCTGCTTTTGCCCAGATCTGTTTTTTAAGGAGTGAAAGTTTTTCTCTGTCTTGCGGAAATTGTTCGTGTGCCTCTTTTAGCAGATCGTCCATTTCAACACCAAGAATTGCCGCCAATTTCATGATAACTGCAATCCTTGGTTTGGATGCGCCATTCTCCCATTTAGACACAGCTTTGTCTGAAACTCCGACTAATGTTCCGAGTTGAAACTGACTATACCCATGAGATTTTCGCAATTCTGCCAGGTGGTTTCCAAATTCATAATCTCTCATGATCCACACTCCATCTCATCTATTTCGGTTTAGCAGCTTCCGGAAGCTTTGTCCCGACACAATACTATCATAAGGGTATATTGAGGGCAATGAGAGTAAGGGTGAATTAAAGTAGAGTTTGTTCAACCTGCTTCATTGACTGCTTATGCAACGACAAATTGTGATAAAAAAAGGCCCAATGGTTCACAAAAAAGGAACCACTGGGCTGTTTCCAAGAGCGAATAATACGTTTAGACTTTTATCTGTCCCAACTATGGAAGCTTTCTCCCTTACGTAAAACCCGCTTAATTTCCTTCATGCTTTCGAGAAGGACAAACCGTTCATACGTAGTGCAGTTCATGAGAATATCCTCTTGATCGGATTTTCTC
>CADBME010000085.1 GCA_902795715.1 uncultured Lachnospiraceae bacterium
CATCGGAGAAGGAAGTCCACAGAAATATATATGTTAGAAGACCCGATGTAAAGGCTGTCATACATGCCCACTCTCCCAAGGCTATGGCCTGTTCGGTTCTGGAGATTCCTTACGTCCCCTGCATGGTCGAAGAGATGTCCCAGCTTCTGAAAGGCCATATCCCCCTGACTGAGGAATATGTAGAAGCGTCTGAGCATGCCAGATTGGGCAGGACTGCAGGAGCGGCTATCGGAGAAAGCAACGGACTTCTCCTGCGCAACCACGGCTCTGTAGGCTGCGGGCGGGATATGGCGGAGGCGATTGTGGCGGTAAAAGTCATTGAAAAAGCCTGCGGCATCTATCTGGATATCACACCGGAAAAAAAGATGAGATTGATTCCGGAGGAGGGGATTAAAGCCGGAATTGACTTTTATATGAATAAATATGGGAGGGACAAGACCTGAGTCTGAAAATAATATTGATTATCATGATAGTGATGATGTCTGCCGTAAGCTTTACCCTCTTTGGAATGGATAAATGGAAGGCGGTACATGGCAGATGGAGAATCCCGGAAACCACTCTCATCCTGACTTCCTTCCTGCTCGGAGGAATCGGAGGGCTCCTGGGCATGATTGTTTTCCATCATAAGACGAGAAAATGGAAATTCCGGATTCTTGTTCCTTTGTCAGCTCTGCTGACCGGTGCCGTTTTCTTTTATTATTGTCTTTGAAAATGTAAAGCCGAAAGAAGACAAAAGGAATTAAAAATATCTGATAATGACGCGATTCTTATCTGCTAAAAAAAGGCCAGGCGAATGACTTGCTGCATCCGCCTGGCCTTTTTATATCCCTTTATAATATCTTTCTGTTATATCCCTCTATTTCACGCTTTTCTTCATGCCGGCTTTGATCACTTTCTTCCTGTAAGCTTTTCTAACCTTTTTAGGAGCTTTGAATTTCTTGATGCCGGTCTTGCCAAAGGCTTTCTTTCCGAAAGACTTGATGGCTGTTCCCTTGATAATTAATTTCTTAGCCTTCTTACATCCGTAGAAAGCCTTGGGTCCAATGGTGTTCACCGATGCCGGGATGGTGATGGATTTGACTTTGACACATCCCATAAAGGCGCCGGTTCCAATGGATTTGACATTCTTGCCGATGATAAAGGCTTTCAGTTTCTTGTTTGATTTGAATGCATATGCGTTGATGGAAGTTACTTTCAGGCTCTTTCCTTTCACGGTAACTGTGGCCGGAACGACAGCCTTGGTAAGGGTTTTCTTAGAAGGTTTAACAAAGGCTGCTGTCGTAGCGGAAGTTACTTTGTAGACATTACCGCCTACGGTTGCCTGACTGCCGATTGCGGGACCCTGAGGAGCCGGAGCCGTAGTCTTGAAGTCAATGGAGCTGTTCTTCTTGCTGACGGTTGTTGTCACTTCCATCCAGCTTCCGTCTTTCTTTGAGCGGAAGGAAATGGGAGTGGCTTTCTCAAGAACAGTCTCGATGGATTCGACATTTCCGGGGGTTATAATCTTTTCTACAACAATGTCTTTGAATACCTTATCAGCGGAAAGGCTGATGATATCAGCTGCCGGGGCCTGAGCAGCTTTGCCCTTATCACCAATGAAAATGGCATCATAATCATCATTAGCCATAGTAAGATCCAGGCTGACGGTATAGCCGTTGGAGTTGGGGCCGCCAACAGTTGTCAGTGCTGCATTGGAAGGCTTTAAGAGGTTTTCATTGTTGCTTATCTTCAGATCGACCGTATTGTGGAAATCATCGGTTACAATGGATTTGGCTTCCGGATCAAAAGTAATCTGTCTGGGATAGAAGGCTCTCTCAAGAGGATTTTCTTTTGCCTCATATTTCGTTAGATAGGACTGGGAAATAGCGACTACCGGAATATAGGTTTTGCCATTAGTCTTGATTCGGAAGGTATACTTTCCATCATCATTTACCGTGTATTTGACCCAGTTGTCACGCTTGTCTCCGTTGGCCGATGCTTCCTCATAGGTTCCGACAAAGAGATTCTGGTAGCCGGTGCCTGAGAGAGAAATCAGAAGATAGGTTCCTGCGTTATTATTCTCCATATAGGCGGAAACAGCTTTGAACATGGACAGTTTGTTTGTGATCGTAAGCTCCTGCATGAAATTAGTATTTTTTGGAATGGCAAGATAATACTGAGAGCTGCTTGTCTTTCCATCCTCTTTTTTAATTGGTGCTACAGGAATTCCTTTGCCGCATACTTCTCTGGGAAGGGTGATATCAAAGGTTCCATCTGTATTAAATGTCAGATCCTTGGTTAAAGTGTCGGTGATTAGTCCCCAGTGGAGCCATCCGTAGGTCGTTTTGTTGTTGGGAACATAATGAATGACTACATTATCGCCATCCAGAGCGATGGTGGTGCCATCTTGGGGTCTGAACATACCGAAAACGCTTCCGTCAGCCTTGATAAAAGTCACGG
>CADBME010000086.1 GCA_902795715.1 uncultured Lachnospiraceae bacterium
ATCCAGTCCCGGTCACGCTGGGCCAGATAATCATTGACCGTAACGATATGAACTCCCCGGCCGGTCAGGGCATTCAGGTAAGCCGGAAGGGTGGAAACCAGAGTCTTACCTTCACCGGTCTTCATCTCGGCAATCCGGCCCTGATGGAGGACGATTCCACCGATCAGCTGAACCCTGTAGTGCTTCATGCCGATGGAGCGGACAGCCGCCTCCCTGACCACGGCAAAAGCCTCCACCAGAATATCATCCAGTGTCTCCCCGGCAGCCAGACGGTCTTTAAACTCCTGGGTCTTGGCCCGGAGCTCCTCATCCGTCATCTTCTGCATGGACTCATCCAGTGCCTCAATTCCCTCGACATATTTCATAATACGTTTGATCTCCCGATCACTCTTGGAGCCAAACAAAGCATTTACGATTCCCATAAAACCTCCTATTGATGTTTCAAATATTTTACATACCCCGCAGGTATAATATCAGGTATAGCATAAAGGAAGAAACTCCTGTATTGTCTGATTTATTACTCTAAAATAGGTATTATAACATTGTTAGGCATCCATTTCAAGGACAAGCTGGCCGACCGGTCCTGGCTGCTCGAAGATGATGGCAGGCTGATGATGCAGGGCAAATAAAAAGCAGGGAACCTTAACCATGGCTCCCTGCCTCTTAAATCTCTATTGCTATTCGTCTCCCATCCGGCTTCATCCTGCCCCTGTCCGGGGCCGGGTCATCTACCGGCGGAATCGGTCTTTAGAATTCCGGTTCAATCAATCCATAAGTGCCATCTTTTCTCCGGTAAACAACATTTACCTCAAAAGTATCGGCATTGCGGAATACGAAAAAACTGTGTCCGAGAAGTTCCATCTGAACGCATGCTTCCTCGGCATCCATAGGTTTAATGGCAAATCTCTTGCTTCTGGTGATCTTCACGGTCTCATTGTTATCGACATCTTCATCCAGGAATTCATCGCTGAAGGTTCCGATTCCCTTGCCGTGGCTGGAGATCTTTGTCTTGTACTTGCGCACCATACGCTCAAGCACGTCGACAACCTGATCAATAGATGCATACATATCCTTGGTCGTCTGCTCCGCTCTCAGGATATTCTTCTTCATGGGAATAGTAGCCTCAACCGTCTCTTGTTCTCTCTGGATGCTCAATGTGACCTGAACCTCTGTCTCCGGCGTGAAAAACTTATCCAGCTTGCCGAACTTATCATTCACAGCCTGCTTCAAACTTTCGGTTACCTCAAGGTTCTTACCGTAAATAATATATTTCATACGATCACACTCCTTCTACTAACTTGATATTTATAATTATACCAACTATCCCCCCGGATGGCAACAGAAAAACAGGCCGAATCATCATATCTCCCATCTACTTTGTCGGAAAAAGATATCTAACAATTCGCTCTACTTTCCGGCATTTCCGAGAAATTGATTGACAATTCAGCCCGAACACTTTCTACAATTTTTTTGCTGATTTTTTTAATTTTTTCAATATCCCACAAAACAAACGTTTCGGATTGACGGATTTTTTGAGTCCGGAAAATATTCTGTTTTTTTGTGGACAATGTGGATAACCTGGTGGATAAGTGAATTTTCCCCACAAATCGGCATTTCTTCCGGTGGATAACTTCAGGATCTTATCCACCGAATCCACATGAAGTCTCCATTTTTCCCAATAAGGCCATCTGCAAAATCAGCAAAATGCACAAAAAGGCTCTGATTCATAATAATAACAATTTTTAAATATTCAGAAACCTTTTTGTAATAACTGTCGACATACTTTACTGGTCAAAAGTCCAGGTCCCGTCGTCATTCTTTGTCCCGCCGACCGGATCGGTACCATCAGAGGGGACAAGGACATTCTTTTCCTTACCGTCCTTGTCCGAATAGGTGTAATTATAATAATCCTGGCCATCCAGGTTCTCGGTTCCCTGGTAAGTGACATCATCGCTTCCACTGTAATCCCTGGCCTTCTTCCCGGCCTCATTTTTATCAATCTGTCCGGAAGCATCGGAAGGAATCTGATCCGGATTGGGCTCTTCGACCGTATTTTTCTCTTTCCCGGCAGAGGAAGCTTCCGTATCGGTCTCAAACCCGGTGTTTTCCGGAAGCTCTGTTGTTTCCTCCTTTATAAAAGAACCCCCTTCTTCCCCAAGATCCTCTTCCATCTTAAGGACATAGTCAGTCTCATCAGAAATCCCGGATATAGAGTAGTTGAAAATATCATTTTCCTTTTCCCCTTCATAGGAAGTCGGAATCATGGTAAAGGTAGCCTCGTAGAGAACCGTCTTCTGGTTGATATCCCGAAGCTCGGCAACCACTTCGTAGCCGTAATTATCCTGCACCTTGGTACAGCTGGTAACAACAGAATGATAATCGCTTAAGTCTGTCTGGGCAAAAGCATAGGGATAGGCGTCGTCATCCGTTTCCCGGGCATAGAGGCTGGCCTCAGGAAGCTCCGGAGCCTCGATAGCCTGCATGCCGTAGGTGTCAAAGAGAGCATTGGCATAGCTGGAAAAAGCATCCTCCGAAAGCATATAGTAACCATCATCCGTCTTCTTTCCCTCTCCCTTGTCCGTCTCCTCCTCAATCAGAGTAGTAAGAACACTCATGGGAGCATAGAAAGCCTCCGCATTCTCATCTGTAGCATTCTGCTCGTAACCATAATAAGGCAGGCGGTCGATCGAGGCGCTCACAAGCAGAGCCCATATGGGATAAGCCATAGTCCGAACATCCTCCGGCAGTTCAACCTCCGCAGCTACAGCCGGCGGCAGACCCGCCTCTGTCGGCTCCTCCTCACGCTCAAAATCCGTCGTCCCCTCCGCTCCTTTGCCGGACTTACCGCAAGCGGCAGTAGTCACAAGCAGAAGCAAAGCCAGGCCTGCAGCCAGAAAACGTTTCCAATTTATCTTTTTCATTTTCAATCTCCTCTCCTTTCTCTCTTTTAAACAGAAACCTGCTCAAACCCTTTTTCTTCCATAAAATGAACAATTTCCTCCCGGGAAGCCTTGATCACTCCCTGAGCAAAAACAGGCTTTCCGCCGCCTCGTCCGGACAGGGCAGTATTCATCTCTTTAATCAGAGGCCGAATATCCCCTTCCCGTATGCCCGCGGCGTAATGCCATCCTTTTTCATCATCACCGGAAAATACCAGACAGATGCCACTGATTCGATCCAGGACACCATCAGCGCACTTTCTGACATCCACGGGATCCAGTCCTTCTGCAAATAAAAATACATTTTCTTTTCCCTGGCAGGATGCAGCCAGACGGTCAGTAGCCTTTCTTTTTTCCTGGATCAGAGCTCCTCTGAGCTCATAAATCTCCCTTTGCAGCCTGGCAACCGCCTCCATAGTCTTATCCGGCTGAACGGATAAAGCCACCCCGATTTGGGAATTCTGGACAAAATGCATGTCCAGATAATCAAAAGCCCTTTTTCCGGAAAGCATCTCAATCCGGACACCCTCCCGGAAATGATGGCAGGAAAGGATTTTCACCAGGCCGATCTCCCCGGTATTCCTCACATGGAGGCCGCAGCAGGCACAGAGATCCGCACCGGGAAATTCAACCAGTCTCACATCCCCCTCCAGCTCTTTTTTACTACGGTAATCATACTGATCAAGATCCTTTCCCTGAGGATGCAGGACTTCCACCCCATGGCATCCCAGGATGTAAGCGTTCACCTTCTCCTCGATCTGCCTGGCTTCTTCCATGGTCAGCCGGCCCGAAAGGTCTATAGTGATGCAATCCTCCCCCATGTGGAAACCCACGTTATCGTATCCGAAACTACTGTGAATCATGCCGCTGACAATATGCTCTCCCGAATGCTGCTGCATAAGGTCGAAACGGCGGTTCCAGTCAATCACCGCTCTGACAAAACTTCCCTCCTCGATAGCTGCTCTAACGGAGTTTTCTTCTTCAGTGATTGGTCTGACCGGATTTTCCGCCTCGGAGCTTGGTCTGACTGGATTTCCCGCTTCTGTGGCAGAGGAAACATAATGGACCAGGCGGCCTTCCTCCTCCTGCACATCGGTAACCGCAAGAGCCGGACCTCCATCCCCGCCAGTCACAAGAAATCCGTGATCGGCCGGCTGCCCCCCTCCCTCAGGGTAAAAGACCGTCTGGTCAAGGACAACCTTGTATCCATTCCCCACCGGCTGACAGGAGAGAACCCTGGCCTGACACTCTCTACGGTAAACATCCTCATAGTAGATCCGTTTTGTCTCAACTTTACCTGTATCCATAAACTCCTCGCTTATAACTCTTTGCTGTAAATTACTGACTATATGCTCCTTACTTTTTTTAGCCCTTTGCTCCATGCTCTTTGCTTTAATCTCTTTACTATAGACCCCTCACCTTCTATGACTCCTCTATATCACACATAAGGCAGCCCGCCCCTGCCGGGTCCGGGCTGCCTTTCAACTTCAAACAGGCTTTATAAAAACCATTTTATTATTTCCCGCCGGCGGAAATCACATAGAGAGTGAGATCCGTGTTCGGATTCTGGAACTGCAGATTGGATTGGGTATACTCCACATTTCCCTCTTTGTCCTGGTAGATTCCATAGCCGTCATGGTCGAAGACGGTAAAATAAGTACCAATACCAAAGGTGTAATCGTAGGTCTTCTCTTTATCGCTTCCGTAGCTGGTCACGACACTGCAGGTTCTCATCGTCTTAAGCTTTTTGATCTTCTGATAAAAACGGGGAATCTTCAGCTCTGAATCGAACTCAATCAGATAACTGAAGAAAACCTCATCATTAACCGATTCGGATACCGAGGTAATCAACTTGGACTCAGCCTCGCAGGTAATCTTTTTAACAATCTCCGTCCCTGCCTCAAATCCGTACTTTGTATTATACTCATCTCCACCCTGGACATTGTAGGTGAGCTTGATCGTCATCAGATTCCCGCTGGTATTCTGGTCACCTAAAGTATCGTCTGTGTTAAGCTGGAATACATCTTCCTCAATGGCAGACACACATTTCTTCTCATAATCGTCACCAATCAAACCGTAATAATAGGAGAAATCTCCTTCATTGCGGTAGTATTCTCCATGGTCGATGACTTCTTTATAGTCGGCAGCCGTTCCCTCAATCTTATTGTAACAGTAGTAGTCGCCGCCTTCCCCTATGCTGACCTGTCGGGTAGCCGTATAATCTTCTCCCTCCGTGAGGTGAGCATAAGAGCGAATGATCTTGACATTATCGTGTGCCTTCATCAGGTTTTTCAGATTGTTTTCCTTATTGATATCCGCAAGGGACTTGGTCTCCTCCTGCTTGCGATGAACCAGAGTAAAACAAACTCCGGCAACGATCACTGCAGTCAGAACCAGGCTCAATAAAAGAACCTTCCAGAACCAGGGACGGTTGTAATCAGAAACCACATGTCCATCGATATCATAGCCCCGGTACTTTCCTCTTTTTGATGCTTTATCCTGTTTTGGCATAACAAACTCCTTCCTGAATCCATGAGGGACCCGGATCATTTTCTACTATCTTATATCAACCGGAAGGTTTTATGCAAGTTTTTCATGGATATTTTTCAAATCTATATAATCTCTGCTGCTTTTTTTGTTCCCTTCCTTTTCCTCCTCCGTCAGAGGACGAACCACTTTGGCAGGTCTTCCAAGGGCCAGCATCCCCTCCGGAATCTGCGTTTTGCCGGTCACAAGACTGCCGGCACCGATGATACAATCCCGGCCGATCACCGCCCCGTTCATGATCACGGATCCCATCCCGACCAGGACATTATCCCCGATAGTACAACCATGAACGATAGCCGCATGACCAATGGTAACTCCCTCACCAACCCGGCAGGGATAGCCATGATCCGCATGAATCACCACATTATCCTGTATGTTGCTGCCACGGCCAATCGTCACCCGGTCCTCATCTCCCCGAATCACGGCATTATACCAGACACCACAATCCGGTCCGACAACAACCTTACCAACCAGGCAAGCCCCCGGAGCAACCCAGGCACGCTCACCAACTTCAGCATTCTTTATATAACTCATACTAACTCCTTCTCTCTTATTAACTATCTCACAGGCAGGCATCACTACTGGCATCCATGTCACGCAATCAGGGGACGGTTCCCTGATTTTGCAGCAACCAGGTGGTGAGGACGGCGCCCTGATGAAGCAGGGCTTTCGCAGGAACGCAGCAGAGATCCACAGCTTACGTAGACTTGGGTTCCGGGACATGAACAATTCGTCCGTGAATGTCCCCGGAACCCTAAGTCGAAGTTAGCTGTTAGCTCTGCGAAGTGGGCGAGCCCCTGCCGAATCAGGGTGTCTGGCCTCACTGCCGTCCCCTCCCGAATCAGGGTGTCTGGCCTCACCGCCGTCCCTTCCCGGAGACGAGATTACAGAACCATTCCCCTATCAAAATCAAAGGTCAACTGATCCGTTTCCGGCAGCCCCTGCAGTATCCCCAGCTCGGCCAGTTTCTCCACATTGGTCTTGCTAACCTTACTTCGTTCGCGGAAGTTGTCCAGGGAGGTGAAATCTCCCTGCCTGGCGGCTTCTTCGATCTGTTCGCAGGCTTTTTCGCCCAGGCCTTCCACGCTAGACAGGCAGGGCATGATTTTCCCGTCCATGATCTGGCAGTCTTTGGCTTTGACTTTGAAAATGTCGATGGGGAGGAATTCAATCCCTCTTGCGTACATTTCCAGTGCGATTCTTCCGTCCCGGATAGTATCCTGGTCTTTCTTGGTCTGTTTTTCCTTGGGAACAGTCTCCAGCTCGTCAAGGACGGCTCGGAGGTGTTCGCGGCCTTTGCACATGATCTCGTAGGAGAAGGCGGAGGCCCGGATGGAAAAGTAGGCGGCATAGTAGGCCAGGGGGTAGTGGACTTTGAACCAGGCTACTCTCCAGCCCATCATGACATAAGCTGCCGCGTGGGCTTTGGGGAACATGTATTTGATCTTATTGCAGGACCAGATGTACCATTCCGGCACATTGTGGGAAAGCATTTCCTTTTCCCATTCCGGTACCAGCCCTTTGCCCTTGCGGACTTTTTCCATGATGGTGAAGGACAGTTCCTTGTCCATGCCCATGTTGATCAGGTAGGTCATGATGTCGTCACGACAGCAGATGGCTGTGGAGATTTCTGCATCTCCATTTTCAATCAGGGTCTGGGCATTTCCCAGCCAGACATCTGTCCCGTGGGAGAGGCCGGAGATCCGGACCAGGTCGGAGAAACACTCCGGTTTGGTGTCCAGAAGCATCTGTATGACAAAGTCCGTACCGAACTCGGGCACGCCCAGGGATCCTGTTTTCACCCCATCGATATCCTCGGGCTTGATGCCCAGAATCTCGGTCCCGTGAAAGAGGCTCATGACATCCGGATCATCCAGGGGAATGGTGGTTGCCTTGACCCCGGTCAGGTCTTCCAGGCGGCGGATCATGGTCGGATCGTCATGGCCCAGGATGTCCAGCTTCAGGCGGTTATGGTCGATGGAATGGTATTCAAAATGTGTCGTGATAATATCGGTGTTCACGTCGTTGGCCGGATGCTGTATGGCCGTAAAGTCGTAGATATCATATTCATGGGGGACCACGATGATGCCGCCGGGATGCTGGCCTGTGGTCCTTTTAACCCCGGTACAGCCTTCGGCGATTCGTTCGATCTCACAGCGACGCTTATGGATTCCTCTCTCTTCAAAGTATTTCATGACATAGCCGTAGGCTGTCTTTTCTGCCAGGGTACCGATGGTCCCGGCCCGGAAGGCCTTGCCTTCTCCGAAAATAACTTCCACATACTTGTGCGCTTTAGCCTGGTATTCTCCCGAGAAGTTGAGGTCAATATCCGGCTCCTTATTTCCCTTGAATCCCAGGAAGGTTTCGAAGGGAATATCATGGCCTTCCTTAATCAGCCTGGTATGGCAGACCGGGCAGTCCCGATCCGGCATGTCACAGCCGGACATGCCCTTCATCTGATAGGGGCGGACATGTTCGGAATCAAAATCTGTAAAATGACATTTGGGACATATATAGTGGGCTTTGAGGGGGTTGACCTCCGTGATTCCCGACATGGTCGCTACAAAGGAGGAACCGACCGATCCCCTGGATCCGACCAGATAGCCGTGGTCCACTGAATCCCAAACCAGTTTCTGGGCAATGATATACATAACGGCAAAGCCGTTGGATATGATAGAATTGAGCTCCCTCTCCAGCCTTTCTTCCACGATCGGCGGGAGGTCTGGCCCATAGATTTCGTGTGCCTTATCATAACAGATATTTCTCAGGGTGCTGTCGGAATTCTCGATGACCGGCGGGCACTTGTCCGGATGGACCGGAGAAATCTTCTCGA
>CADBME010000087.1 GCA_902795715.1 uncultured Lachnospiraceae bacterium
AACAAAGTGGGACGATATGAAACGTCCCCACTGTCCCACTATATTTCTTTCTGATAGACAATAACATCTTCCAGCGCCAGCTTAAGTTCATCGGCAGGCACCAGGATGGCTCCTTCCCGGAGTACAGCGGATACGATAATGCCTGATTTTTCTTCGATTTCCTTTACTTTCCTGTCCAGGAATTCCGAGGCCGAATCGACATTGGCGGTAATGGTGACCATATTGCTGAGATGGGAGGATCTGGCGTTTCCTGCGGCTTGCAGGTTGGTGTACTGTTCTACGAATCCGGCGGATATGATACCGGTGGGTATGGCGACAGCGCCGACCCCTAATAGTGTTGTTACCAGGGCGAAAAAGCGGCCCAGAGCTGTTACGGGATATATGTCTCCATATCCTACGGTAAATATGGTGGACATGCTCCACCATATGCCGGAGAATGCATTTTTAAATACGTCCGGCTGAGCCTTGTGTTCCACGCCGTATATGCACATGGAGGAGGCCAGCATCAATACCAGGACGATAAAGACGGAAGACAGGATCTGGTTCTTTTTCTCGTAGAGTACGGTCGTGATGACGTTAAAGGAGTCGTAATTGGCATTGATCCTGAAAAGGTGAAAGATTCTGGCTACTCTCAGGATTCGGAAGGCTACAAATCCTCCCAGGAAGAAGAAGGGGAGGATGGTAAGCAGGTCGACAATTCCGTCGTAAGAGTGAAGGAAGCGTAGTCTTGCCCTTCTCCTGGTCAGATCCGGGTAGAGGAGGTCTGCAGTCCAGATCCGGCAGATATATTCCACACAGAACATGGCGATGGTGACCAGTTCGATTACGCGAAACAGCTGAGCGCAGGAGGCGAACTGGTCAAATGTTTCCAGAACCAGCACCGTGACATTGAGCAGAATCGCTGCGGTTATCACGTAGTCAAAAATCCTGCTGGGCGCATCTTCCTTATGACCGATCTGAATGATGCCAAAGATCCTTTCTTTTCTTCTATTGATTATTTTTTCCCTGTCTTCAGTCTGATACTTCATGTTGATATTCCTCAAGGGAGGAGAAAAGCTTTCCGGCTTGTCTGGCTGCCTCTGCAATCTTCTCGTTGCCCTTGTTCATGGTTCCAAAATCGGCGGAAGGCAGGATTACGCCCCTGCAATGTTCAACCATCTTAAGGGCTTCTTTCACAGCTTCTTCTCCCACCGGTTCAAAAGCTTTTTCGGAAATAATCTTTTCGGCCAGTACTTTAGCTACCGGATAGTCCAAATCGTTTTCCTGGATGACTCCTGCGGCAAAGGGGATGCCCATCTTTTGCAGCTGGCGGTAAACGGGAATGCCATTGCCGCCGCCTCCGATGACAAAGACTTCAGGCTCTCCGCTTACATAGGAGAATTCGATACTGCCGAACTGCTCCAGGTAGTCTCCGTTCCGAATCTCATAGAGGTCCCGGATATAATCACTTCGAAAGATTTCTTCCGGTGTTCCGCTTTTTTCCACCTTACCGTGATTGATGCAGAGGACCGTGTCCGCGATCTTCTGGGTCAGGTCCAGCTCGTGGAGGGAAAGGATCACTGCTATTTTTTTCTCCGTAACCAGACCTTTCAGGATGGACAGGAGCTCCAGCTTATGGCTGATATCCAAAAAGGAGGTTGGCTCGTCCATGATCAAAAGTTCCGGTTCCTGGCAAATGGCTCTGGCCAGCAGGATTCTCTGAGACTGGCCGTCACTTATATTGAGGAAGGGCCGGTCCTTGAGGTCCCAGACCTGGACCAGCTTCATAGCATCTTCCACACAGTCCCAGTCATGTTCGGACAGGATGCCCAGCCGGCCTGTGTAAGGATATCGTCCCGTACTGACAATATCTCTGCAGGTCATAAGCTCCGGCCTCATCCTCTCTGTCATCAGGATGGAAACCTTTTTGGCAATCTGGTCTTCCTTCATCCTTCCCATGGATTCCTCGCCCAGATAGACGGTTCCGGACAGGATGGACAGCTGCTTGGTCAGGGTTTTTAACAAGGTTGATTTACCCGATCCGTTGGGTCCCACCAGGGTCAGGATCTCTCCGGCCCGGACGGCAAACTCAATTCCATCTACAATTACTGTTTTTTCATAGCCGACGGCAAGGGCATCGGTGCGAATAATAATATCACTCATAATCTCTCCCCTGCCTTTCTACCGTTTCCGGTCTCTGTGGAGCATGATCCAGATGACAACCGGGGCCCCGAATACCGCTGTTACCGAGCTGATGGAAAGCTCGGTCGGGGCAAACAAGGTTCGTGCCAGAACATCACAGACCAGGCAGAATACCGACCCGCCCAGAAATCCGGCCGGGATGATAATGATAGGCTTTGCTGTTTTAAAAAGACTTTTGATCAGATGGGGAACGGCGATACCTACAAAGGAAATAGGTCCGGCAAAAGCCGTGACACAGGCAGCCAGGATACTGGATAAAAGAATCAGCATAAAACGAAGCATCTTGATATTGACACCCATATTTCTGGCATAGGTTTCCCCCAGCTGGTAGGCCCCCATGGGCTTGGATATCAGGAAAGCCCAAATCATGGAAATGATCGTAATCACAAGGATGACTCCGACATTTTCCCAGCTGACTCCGGAAAAACTACCCAGAGACCAGTTGTGAAGATTGACAATATTGGAATCATCGGCGAAGGTCACGACAAAATCTGTGACAGCTGAGCAGATATAACCGATCATAACACCGCAAATGATGAGGATGGACATGCTTCTGACCCGCTGGGAAATAGCCAGAATAAAAGCCATGGACAGGAGGGAGCCGGCAAAGGCTGCCAGGACCATGACGGCCGAACTGATGGCGATCCCGTACTGAAGGGTAACAATCATGACCATGGCCACCACCATCTTGGCCCCGGATGAGATACCCAGAACAAAGGGGCCGGCAATAGGATTGGAAAAAAAGGTCTGTAAAAGGAAGCCGGCTACCGCCAGGGCTCCCCCAAGGAAAATAGCCGCCAGAATTCGGGGAAGCCGGATATCCCAGACAATATGTCCTTTTATAGACCCTGTTTCATGCTTTAACAAAATCTTAGCTACTTCTCCCACCGAAAGATGAACACTACCGGCATTGATATTTACGATCAAAAGAACGGCCAGCAGGACAAACAAGATGATAAAGCCTGTCATGTACCGTACTCCGTTTTTTGTTTCCATTGGATTCTCCCTTTTATTTATCTTAAGATCAAGTCACCTAAGTCGCTAACAGGCTGTGGCAGCCATTTGAAAACTTGCGAAAATGTCGGCTGCCTTGCATTCAAACGCCAAGGTCGCTTACAATTTTAAAGCGGCCCTGGCGTTCTCCAGCATTATTCTATTTCAAACGGAACATAAACTCCAATTCCCTGCCTTCTTCCACCTGGTCGTGGAAAATCTGGTAGAATTCGGAGATCATACGGCTCAGGCCGGTTACCTGCTGGAAAGTGTCCGCCCGGGCACACCAGACATTTCCTTCCTTGACTGCCTTGAAATCCGAGAAGAGTTTGTTCTTTGCAATCAGCTGGTCGATGGTCTGCAATTCACCCTGAATAGTACTGTCATAGATGAGGATATCGGCGTCTCTTACCTCATTGTAGAAGCTCTCCATATTCATGTTCATGGTGGAGAGGGCGTTATCCTCTGCTTCCACGGAACCTGCCCCGGGGACATAGGCCCCGCCTGCCATATCAATCATTTTCGATACATAGTCACCTGGTTTTCTCACACTGATCAGACCGGCTGAACTAATGCTGAAGAATCCCACTTTTTTCCCGGAGGAGTCTCCTTTGACCGTATCGGTAAGGAGCTGAACCTGTTCCTGAAAGAACTGATCTGCCTCCTCAGACTTTCCGGCCAGAAGACCGTACAGCTTAATCCACTCCATACGTCCCATGGGTTCTGCTTCGTAGCTGGACCGCTCCACCATAACCGGAACACCCATGGTCTCCAGTTTCTCTTTAATGGCCGGAGTGTGGTAAATCATGGTCGACTCAATGGCCAGTCCGCAGTTTTCATCCACGATGGTCTCGTAATCCGGAGCACTGTACTTGCC
>CADBME010000088.1 GCA_902795715.1 uncultured Lachnospiraceae bacterium
ATAGAAATGCGGAGGATAAGAATGTTATTTACATATAACGAATGTGTAAATAAATATGGATCCAAGTATCTTGTAAGTAAAGCTGTTAAAGCAGGACAGCTATATAAGCAGGAGAGTGGTGTTTATTCAGATAAAGAGTATGTGCCGGCTCTTGCGGTAATAGCCAGAAAATATCCGGATGCTATTTTTACGATGAACAGTGCTTTTTACTACTATGACCTGACAGATGTGATTCCCGAAAAGTTTTATCTGGCGACAGACAGGGACGCCACGAAGATTGCAGATAAAAGGGTGGTCCAGATATTTGAGCGTAGAAATCTCCTTGATCTTGGATTGACAACAATGGACAGGGAAGGGTGTTCCATACGCATCTATTCCCGGGAACGACTTCTTGTCGAACTGATCCGTCACAAGAAAAAAATACCATTTGACTATTATAAAGAGCTGATGCGGAATTACAGGGATATAATATATGATTTGGATATCCCTGCCATAGAAGAATATGCATATGAGGTTCCGAAATCTTCCATGATTATGGAAACACTTCGTTTGGAGGTTTTATGATTGATATCGATGCAATGATAAAGAAAGAAATAGAAAACGGATATGGTGATACCAACGCGCAGGCAAAGGTATGCCAGGACCTTATTCTTAAGGCAATAGCAAAGAGCTCGCTGAATCGTAACGTTACCATTAAGGGTGGTGTTGTGATGCGGAGCAAAACTAAGAATGTTCGTAGAGCCACACAGGATCTGGATCTTGATTTCATCAGATATTCTTTAAGTGACGAATCAATAGATGCATTTATTTCTAAGCTTAACTGCCTGGAGGGCCTAACTTTCAAAAGGAAGGGAGAGATAAAAGAACTAAAACAGCAGGATTACCATGGGAAAAGAGTCTATGTAGAAATAACAGATTCCAAAGGGTATTCCATAGAAAATAAGATGGATCTCGGGGTCCACAACAAGCTTGATATAGACCAGGAGGAGTTCTGTTTTGACATTGCATATGATGAGGAGGGAGCCAGTCTTCTGATTAATTCAAATGAGCAGATGATAGCAGAAAAGCTGAAATCCTTGCTCCGCTTTGGAACTCTTTCATCAAGATATAAGGACATCTTTGACATTTATTATCTGAGCCATCACGTGACTAAATCGACAATGAAGAAGTGCTTTAAGACCTTCATTTTTGATGACCCTAAAATGAGAGAAAAGGACATTAATGGCATATTAAGAAGAATAGAAATGATATTTAAAGATAAGCTGTATGTCAGCCATTTGCATTCTAATGAAGTAAACTGGCTTGAAGAGGATGTGGACACTGTTCTTAGTGGGATAATAGCATTTATCAAGAAATCATGACCAGTCAAACCAGATATCCGCTAAAAGCATACATTTGCGGATGAATGGAAAAAGAGGCGCGTTTGAGAGTTTTTTTGGCTTTTCTCCAAGGATATATGGCAGGAGCGATTCATCATAAGAGCTTTGAAACAGCGATGTTTCGGGCTCTTTATTTGTGTATAATAGGGATTGGGAGTTCAAATATTTCTTTCTGTTTAGGAACAACCTGAGTTTTAGGGATGAGACTTATGAAAAGAATAGTGATAAGTGCATTAACATTTGCGCTTATATTAGGATCTGTGTGATGTGGGGAAAAGAAAGATGATAACACTTCGATAAAAGTGGTAAGGAGATCAGTACATGAACGCTAAGCGTGGTTATGTGCCGGAGGATGATAGGAATTTTTCTGCAGATGCAGTTGAAACTATGCGTATGGCTTCTCGCCAGATTATATACTTGATAAATGAAGGATATGACCTGAAACAGGCATCAACGTTTGTGGGCAATCATTATGTGCTATCCGAACGTCAACGTCTGGCGTTAATGAGAAGTGTTGCTACAAATGAGCAGTTGAAGACCCGGAGGGAAAAACAAAAGTTCCAGATTGACGGTGAAGAGGTGTGGGTAGATGGCTTTAATACTATAATCACATTAGAAGTTATGCACAGTAATTCCATATTATTTATTGGTCAGGATGGAACAGTCCGAGACTTGGCTGCGTTGCGAGGCACATATAAGATAATTCCTCAGACCGAAGCGGCTATTAATACTTTGTTTGAAAGTATGCAGGAAATGAATGTGGCATCAGTTCATATTTTGTTGGATGAACCTGTTTCTAATTCTGGACGGTTAAAATCACTGCTTGCAGATATTTCATTGAATTATTCATTTGATCTTGATATTCAGATATTGAAAGCGGTGGACAGAGAATTATGGGAAAAAGAGAACGTCATAACATCGGATTCCATTATTCTAGACCATTGCAAAAGTTGGATAAATCTTATTGAAAAATGCGTTAAAAAGAATGGCACACGATTTTTCAAAGTATGGGAGTAATATGTTACAGGCACAGTAATTAAGCAGCTAAATATTTGATAAATCAGTGTAAAACAGCTCCTTTTCAGTGTATGAGAGGGGGCTGTTTTTTTTAGTGGTAAAAATATGTCATGAGAAAACAAAAATATGAGATAAAACGATATGTTTTAACAACTGTTACAGTGTTGATTGTTTCTATGCTGCTTTCCGCATGTGCACAAGGAGCGGCTTTTAATGGAAACATGACCGGAAATAAAGATCATTTTGATATGACCTTTGAAATTCTTAATACGTCTTATTCTCATGAACTGGAGATGAA
>CADBME010000089.1 GCA_902795715.1 uncultured Lachnospiraceae bacterium
AAGGGCAATATCTCATTTTGTTCAGGGAACAGGGCATTTATCTTGGCTTCCAGTGTTTTTTTATTGAAATTCGGTCTTTAAATCGTTGATTAATCCAGACTTTTTTTTATTGAGCTATTGTGATATGATAGCAGATAGCGAAATTAAAAACTTGAGGAGTGGATAAATAATGAAAAGAAGTATTAAGGTCTTTGTGAGCTTCATACTAACTCTGGTCCTGGTTGTATCCTGTATCCCCCTATCTGTTCATGCAGGGAAATACAGCAAGTATTCCAATTCTACCGTGGAGTTTGGCCTGAATTTAAGAACAGACCATAAGAAACCAAGCTGCAATAAGCCCAAAGGGGTTAAGAAAATCTCCAAATACGATACTTATTATTACGACACCAAAGCATATAAGAAAAAGGATAAGGTGATTTACCTGACCTTTGATTGCGGCTACGAGAATGGAAATACAAAAAAAATCCTGAAGACATTAAAGAAGAATAAGATTAAAGCTATCTTTTTTGTAACAGAACGATACATTAAGAAAAATACCAAGCTGGTTAAGAGAATGAAAAAAGAGGGGCATCTTGTCGGAAACCACACATGTAATCATCTTCGCATGACAAAGCTGTCTGTGAAGAAGATGAAAAAAGAGGTGACCCAGTGTGCTAAAACCATGAAGAAGAAAACCGGTTACGATATGGATCCCTATTTCAGACCGCCGGAGGGAGTTTACAGCGTTCGGGTTATGAAGGTTATGCAGGATCTGGGATATCATACCATACTGTGGAGCCTGGCTTTATATGATTATGATGAAAAAGATCAGCCGGGTGCAGATTATGTGGTTAAAAAGTTTAAAAAACACCATTTTTGTGGCATGATTCCTTTGCTTCATGTCATTTCATCCTCAGACAGGAAAGCACTGCCCAGAGTCATTTCCACCATGAAAAAGAAAGGCTATCGTTTCGGAAGCCTGGATGAATTTGCCACACATAAGAGTGAGGAGAAGAAGAAGGACAAGGATAAGAAGACAACAGAAACTCCGAAGGCAAAGAGTCAGAAGACGACAGAAGCTGCTGAAGAGAATAATGAAAAGACGACAGTAGCATCTGAAGAGAATAGTGAAAAGACGACAGAAACTTCTGATAATAAGAAATAATAGGAAGAATAACATGGTGATAGCAATCTGTGATGATGACCGACTTTGGAACAGGCAGGCCAGTGAGATTATACAAGGGTATTTTAAAGAAGAGAATGAATCAGTTGAAATTCTTTGTTTTGAGGATGGAGACCAGCTGCTCTCTTACAGGGAAAGGCCGATTTCTCTTCTTTTTATGGACATCGAATTCGATGGGGCCGACAGGGCAAAGAGTCAGAAGACTGACAGGGAAATGGGTCAGACTGCTGACAGGGAAAACGGAATTGATTTTGGAAGAAAGGTCAACAGGCTCTGGCCGGAATGTCAGGTCGTTTACTGCTCTAATTATATGAATTATGCTCTGGACGTTTACGATACCGATCATGTTTATTATGTGGTGAAATCCCAGTTCAGAGACCGGATTCCCCAAATCTTTAAAAAGATCCGGTCTTCGGAAAAGCATAAAGGAGAAAAATGCTGTTTCAGGCTGATCGGCGGAGAGCTTGCATGCATTCCTTTGAAAAATCTGATTTATTTTGAAAGGAAATCCCGTTATACCCAGATTCATACTATAGAAGAAACCTACAGGATTAAGGAAAAGATTTCGGATTTGCTGACTATGGTGCCTTCCGGTTTCTTTACCCGATGTCACAACAGTTATCTCTTGAATATGGAGCATATTGCTCATAAAAGAGGGAATTCCTATGAGCTGACCAGTGGGGAGGAGATTCCGGTAAGCCGGGGATATGCCAAATCGACCAGAGGGGAATTCCTTGCCTGGTGCGCAGATTATATGAGATAAAGATAAAGTGCGGGATTGGGAGAGCTGCCATGCAGTGATAGTGAAGCTGGTACATGCCTAAGCATCCAAAGCAAACATCCCATCAAAGGGGAATGATTTTCAGACCGCATTTTCGGGCAAGCTTGAGGGAGGCTGTATTCTCTTTTTTTATAAGTGCCCGAATTGTATCAAATTCATATTGTTCGATTCCATACTGAATCAGGGCAGGGAGAATCTCAGACAGGATTCCCCTGCCCTGGTATTGTTTCAGGAGAGCATATCCGATTTCAATACCTTCCTTTCCGTCGTAAAAGCCTGCAATTCCCAGAGCCTTTCCTGCCAGGTCATCCCCTTCTGCCTGCATTTCCTTATGGATACTCTCTTCAATGGCATAGAATCCATATCCGTAGAAAGGATATTGATGTGAAATATAGCTTTCAAGATATCGGGCTGCCCGGGAAAATGATTCCTGTGCCGGTTCAGAAGAGGACAGATCTTCTTCTGTGCCGGCGCTGCAAGTTTCGGAGAACAGAGTTTCCGGGAAAAAACATGCGGCAGGATTGCCTGTATTTTCAAGCTGAAGCTGCAGGAGAAGATTCAGATCATTCCGGTCAAGCTCTCGAACTTTGAACTTGTCTGTGCAAAGAATAGTGAGGGGAAGCTTACGGTATCTGCAATAGATTTCGCAAAGGAATCTCTGTGTTAAGACGGAAGGAGAGTCGATCATCCACGGAGCATTCATAAGACTTTCATCCCTGTTTCCGGGGTGGGAGATTGCAATTCGGGGCCACTTGGCAGCTGCTGCGATTTCCAGGCCCTGGTCGCTGTCGCATAAGAGAATTGAAAAAGAGCCGGGCCCGGCAGCCTCTGCCGCTTCCCCTGAGGATTCAGGCCTGGAAATAGATCTCAATTCTCCCTCTTTTTCCAACTTGTATTTCCCCTTTACATACTTCTCCTTCCCTGTACAGAGGTCTTCTGTATTTACCGGAATTATGCTATAATTAGGAAAATGTTTTTTCAGGTATTTCAGGTATTGTGTCCGGGCCGGTTCCCGGATGGCAAGATAGAGACGGCAGATCATGGCAGGAATCCTTTCGGCATTAGAATATATGGGGATTCAGGTGGTGGTTTACCGCACCGGACCATGCAGGAGAACTGTCTTATGACAATCCCTGTGTAAGGTTTTGTCGTGATGTTATTTGTGGATTTATTTTTGATTGTAGAAGATAAAAGAAGGAAAGTAAACAGTTTCTTTGGGGGTCTGTGCAGACCTGCAGGAAAAGGAGCAGGATATGGATGAATGGAAGGAAAAAACAGATGATATTTTAGAGAGACGGCTGAACAGGGAAGACCGCCGTCCAAGAAAGCATTCAGCCAGGAAGAGAAAAAAGGAGGAAGTCATCGAGGACAGCCTGATGGGCAGCCCGGAAGATATGTACGGGAACACGGCTCAAGAGGCCGGGGGCAAGCCCAGGAAAAAGAGAGGTCCTCTGGGCTGCTTATTCCGGATTCTCCTGCTCCTGATTCTTCTGGGACTGATCTGGCTGGGTGTCGATATGGCCAGGGAGTATTTTCGAAAAAGCCGTCCGGGCGGAAAAGAAGTGGAGATCACGGTTGAGAAAGGGGACGGTCTTTCAGAAATCACAAAAGAATTGAAGACGAAGGGCGTCGTAAAATACGGACTTCCTTTTGTGATCAAGGTGCGGTCGAGTGGTAAAGGGGGAGATCTGCGCTACGGTACTTTTGTCATCGACGACCGGATGTCCCTGGATGATATTTTGAAAATCATGACGACCAAAGGGGCAACCAGAGACCAGTATATACTGACCATCCCGGAGGGCTACAGTGTCCAGAGGATTGCGGCTCTGCTTGAGAAGAAGGGGCTGATGGATGGCAAGGAATTTCTTGAGGCAGTCAAAAACTATCAGGGAGACTTTGCTTACCGGTCAGAGCTGCCGGATCCGGAAAAGGTCGATTACACCCTCCAGGGATATCTCTTCCCGGATACCTACTATCTGGATAAGGATGTTGATCCTGACCAGTTGATTGCAAAAATGCTGGCCAACTTTGAAAAGCATTTTCCGGCGGATAAGCAGGAAAAAGCTAAGGCTATGAATATGAAGGCGGAGGAGGTCGTGACCAGGGCTTCTCTGGTTCAGCAGGAGACGGTTCTGCCTAAAGAATATCCGATCGTGGCGGATGTCCTGACTAACCGGCTGGCCATTAACATGAACCTGCAGCTGGATTCCACTGTCGTTTATGCCATAACCGGAGGTCTCTATAATAAGGAAAAAGTGTACTACAATGATCTGAAAGTAGATTCACTTTATAATACTTATATTCACAAGGGACTGCCTGTCGGCCCCATCTGCTGCCCCGGGGAGGAGGCCATAGATGCGGTCCTGAATCCGGATGACAATAACTATCTGTATTTCCAGACAGATTCCCGGGCCGGGGACGGGTCCAATCTCTTTTTTGAGACCTATGAGGAGCATTCATCAGCCCAGGCCACAACAGCAACCCAGGAGACGGAGACAGAAGCTTCTGAAAGCGAAAGCAGCGGCCAATCCGGGCAGGAATCAACGACGGCCAAATAAGATTGGCAGCTAAAGAAGTAGAAAATAATTGAAAAACATCGAAGAAAAAGGGATGGAATCTGCCTGAAACAGGCAGTCCATTCCTTTTTTTGTCTGCAGACAAAAGGCTTTATCGCACAGGTGCACTATTTATGTTATACAGACAAAAGGCTTTATCGCAAAGGCGCACTATTTGTATTATGCAAATAAAAGCCTTTATCGCAAAATTACAGTAATTTGTCAATAATAACTATTTCTGGAAATAAATTGTGCTATAATCTATGTGGTTAAACCGTGTATAAAAATCATAGTAACCGAAGCAGTCAACAAGGAGTATTTTGTTTTTGTAGGAGGTGATAAAAATAAAAACAGAAAAGACCAGGCAGGGAAGAGGCACTTTTTCCTTCTGCTTATATACTGAGATCCATCTTTTTTTATACATTATATATATTATGATCGGATTGATTCTGGCCTGCCGCTACAGCATGAGAGCGACGTCTCCTCCTTTGTGCAGACCGGTGGGCCTGGCAGCTTTTTTGATTCTGGTCATCATTGCCATCCATGACCAGGAGACCGGACGGATTCCGGATTCACTGAACGGAGCCTTGCTGGTGATGGGCTTTCTTGATTGGGTCATTGTCCTGATCAGTCATTCAGAGAAGCCGGGGTTAAGCCTGCTTCAGGGCTTGAGAGGCTTGGAGGCCGCGGGAGAACTTGATGCAGGCGGTTTTGCTGACAGGGTGTGTGGTTTTTTGTGTATAAGCATGGTCCTCTTCCTTGTCTCATGGCTTTGTGGAAAGGGAATCGGAGGTGGTGATATCAAGCTGATGGCCGCAGCCGGTTTTCTTTGCGGAAGCCGTAAGATCACAGGGGCTTGTCTGATCGGGTTTTTTGGTGCAGGGATCTATGGCATGGTTCTGCTTATTTTGAGAAAGGTTTCGGCAAAAGATCACTTTCCGCTGGGCCCCTTTTTATGTCTGGGTATAGGATGGATGCTGGGCAGTTAAAGTGTTAAAAAGTGGTTTTAATAAAGAAAAAACAAGACCAATAAAAAATTGGCCCGGATAAGGTTGCTTTTTGTTCTCTTACAATGTTTTTCCTTAGAAACAATAGTTCATAACCTTTACATCGTTTGCAAAAAATGATACTATTTTAGATACAATTATTAACCACAATTGTAATTATACACTTTGACAAGGAGGAAATCACTATGCCCAGAGCAAAACAATCAATGGATGGCAATACTGCTGCAGCTCATGTCGCTTATGCGTTTACAGATGTAGCAGCGATTTATCCCATCACTCCCTCCAGTCCTATGGCTGATGTAATCGACCAGTGGTCTGCAGCAGGACAGGAAAATATTTTCGGGAACCAGGTTGTTGTCAGTGAAATGCAGTCTGAAGCCGGTGCCGCCGGTACGGTACACGGATCTCTTGCTGCCGGAGCAATTACCACGACATTTACCGCTTCCCAGGGTCTTCTTCTGATGATCCCCAACATGTACAAGATTGCAGCAGAGCAGCTTCCCTGCGTATTTGATGTTTCTGCACGTACAGTTGCTACACAGTCCCTGAATATTTTCGGCGACCACAGTGACGTATATGCATGCCGTCAGACCGGTTTTGCCATGCTTGCCGAGAGCAATCCTCAGGAAGTTATGGATCTGAGTCCGGTTGCCCATCTTTCCGCAATCGAAGGAAAGGTTCCTTTTATCAATTTCTTTGATGGTTTCCGTACCTCTCATGAGATTCAGAAGATTGAGAAATGGGACTATCAGGATCTGAAAGAAATGTGCAACATGGATGCCGTTGCTGCTTTCCGTGAGCATGCTCTGAATCCTGAGAAACCCGCTATGCGTGGTTCTCATGAGAACGGCGACGTATTTTTCCAGCATCGTGAAGCTTGTAACCCGGTTTATGATGCCCTTCCCGCAGTTGTTGAGAAGTATATGGCAAAGATCAACGAAAAACTGGGTACTGACTACGATTTATTCAATTACTATGGTGCAGCTGACGCAGACCGTGTAATCATTGCTATGGGTTCTATCTGTGATGTGGCAGAAGAAGTAATTGATTACCTGACTGCTGCCGGAGAGAAAGTCGGCCTGATCAAGGTTCGCCTCTATCGTCCGTGGGTTTCTTCTGCTCTGCTTAAGGTTCTTCCGCAGACAGCTAAGAAGATTGCCGTTCTGGATCGTACCAAAGAGCCGGGCTCCCTTGGAGATCCCCTTTTCCTCGATGTTGCCGTAACTCTTCGTGAGGCAGGAATGAACGATATCGTTCTGACCGGCGGACGTTATGGACTTGGTTCCAAGGATACACCGCCTTCATCTGTATTTGCAGTATATAAAGAGCTTGAGAAAGACGATCCCAAGCCTCGTTTCACGATTGGTATCGTAGATGATGTGACCAATCTTTCTCTTCCGGAGGTTAAGCCGGCACCTATTACTTCCGCACCGGGAACTGTTGAATGTAAGTTCTGGGGTCTGGGCGGCGACGGTACCGTTGGTGCCAACA
>CADBME010000090.1 GCA_902795715.1 uncultured Lachnospiraceae bacterium
GGTGTCTGCTTGTGTTACAGAACGAAGAAAGTATGTACTGATAAGCCCTTCTATCGTAAGTCCCCTTGAAAGAGTCGCTCCTCCAACGACTATAAAAGCCGGAGCCGGGGAAGGCATGTTTTCCGAGTCAGGATATGCGAGTCTAACATACATACCATCATCATTCACACCATTATTCTTACAGTTATCTATACATAAATGGATACCTTTTCCATATACCAATCCTCTATCTGAATCCAAAGGTATATTAGAAATATCATTCTCTTTCAGAAGGATAATACCTTCTCTTATTTCTTCGAATTCCGGATAATCATGTATCTCTGATCCCGCCTTATCGAAATCCGGAAATTCTTCTCTAAAGCTTTCCAACGAAAATTCATGTGTCTCTTTAACCCATAATTCTTCACATCTTTTCAGCAAATCGTCAGTACTAATAGTTTTTATCCAGTCCTGCATGGCATCCGCCACATTTTTATGATGTGCTGTTTTCTGGCTCGTGTGGACCAACATGCTTATGGGCTTTTTATAGCCCCATACTCTCATAGTAGAAACACAGCAGAAGAACCAACATATTGCATCCTCTAAAGATTCTGGAATCAGATCAGTCTCTCCATCATGAAGATCATGCAGTTCAAGTAGATCCCCACTATCAATTACTCTTACAATGTTCAAGCCGTCATAATCTCCACCTTCAATTCCAAAAATCTGCTGAGGGCCAAAATATTCTTTGGATACTTTCAAAGATGTAATAAAATTTCTTGGATAGAGCGAATTTTTACCTGATTCATTCAGAACATTGGCATACGGAGTAGCAGTATACCCAATGTAATTCATCGCCTTATAAGAACTATTTACCTCCTTACCTTTTTTATCTTTTCCTTCTACGATATTAATAATTGATTTATTGATAGCTGTGCGCTCTTTTTCATTGGCGCTCATATCTTTCGTATTAATACCAGCCTGATCTGCTTCATCATCAATCAACAGAATCTTCATCTGCTTTCTTTTGTTCAAATCAGCGCATAACCAATCATTTAATCCATCCAATCGTTTTTTATGTTTTATGCAAACCGTGAAATATCGATCTCTGTTTTGCACATCTGATTCAAAATGCAAATCCTGCGCGCGCTGTCCGTAGGCGGGTCTTCTTGAAAGGTGCTCTAACCCAATCCATCTCAAATTGCCAGGTCGATTCAGGTCATTAAGAAGTCTCTTCTGTGTTTGTTGTCTCAGGTTCTCAATAGTGCCCGAAAGCACGATGAACATGTTCCAGCCCCAATCAGCAGCCATAGCCATAAGTGCTGCCATATTTGCAGTCTTGCCAGACTGTACATTACCAATCACCATACCTTTTACAGGCATGGAATTGCTTGTATCAATGCTAAGTCTTTTTAGGATCCTAATAGTAGCATTTTCGATTGTATCGACAGTCTCTTTTTTAAATCCTTGCTCTAAAAGATGGTTTTTATATACTTGCCAAGAAGAATTAGGGTCTGTGGGGATGAATACTTCATTGTCCTCTCCTTCTCCAACTATCATAGCTTGGCCGTCATCCTCAACAAAATCATGGTTTCGCTGTTCATTATTCTTTTCGAGCTCTACTATATTTTTCCAGTCATCAACTGTTGCAAAATCATCCCAATAGTTATCCTCAAGGAACATTTTTAAACCAGTGTCATCCTGCCTTCCTCCATATGAAATAAAGTCCCAGGTTTTTCCACGCTCCCTCGCCCTTTTTATCCATCTTCTGCAATCATCATATAAAGGTATACTGTATGACATAATATCCCTCCTAATATGTTTTGTTCTTAATGTTTATAGTATACTATTCCCTTCGCATTTATCCTATAGTCTTCATCTCATTTATCATGCACATTCTACATCTTCTTCTGGAAATAAAGTCTCTTTTTTAGCGACAATTAACAACGTCTTACATTAAAATTCATTCTTGCCTTTATTCTGGTCTAATACTGACAAGATGTCCTAATACTAATTATACCTAATATAAACAATGTCAGAGTTCAACAAAATGAACTCTGACATAATAGCTAATCCACCGACTCTTA
>CADBME010000091.1 GCA_902795715.1 uncultured Lachnospiraceae bacterium
ATATCGAAGCGGGCTATCGTTCAGTGGAATTGATGAAAAAACATGTGATGGAGACCATGCGGCCGGAGGTACTGACCAATATCGGAGGTTTTTCCGGTGCATTTTCCATGAATGGCTTTAAGGATATGGAGAACCCGACTCTGGTTTCCGGGACGGATGGAGTCGGAACCAAGCTCAAGCTGGCATTTCTGATGGATCAGCATGACACCGTGGGGATCGACTGTGTTGCCATGTGTGTCAATGATATTGCCTGTGCAGGTGGAGAGCCTCTCTTTTTCCTGGATTATATTGCCTGCGGAAAAAATGTACCTGAAAAGATTGCTTCGATCGTCAGCGGGGTTGCAGAAGGCTGCAAGCAGGCCGGAGCAGCTCTGATCGGTGGGGAGACTGCGGAAATGCCGGGCTTCTATCCGGAGGATGAATATGACCTGGCCGGCTTTGCGGTAGGTATTGTGGATGAGAAGGACCTGATAACGGGTGCTGATATCCGTGAGGGTGATATCCTGGTTGGTATCGCATCTTCCGGTGTTCACAGCAACGGCTATTCTCTGGTCAGAAAGGTTTTCCCCATGGAAAAGGAAGCTCTGTCCCGGTACCGGGAGGAGCTTGGCAAAAGCCTGGGAGAAGCACTGATTACCCCGACCAAAATCTATGTAAAAGCCCTCAAAGCTGTGAAGGAAGCCGGTATTACTATTAAGGGATGCAGCCATATCACGGGAGGCGGCTTCTATGAGAATGTTCCCCGTATGCTGCCGGATGGTGTGAGAGCCATGATCCGCAAGGACAGCTATCCGGTGCCGCCTGTCTTTAATCTTTTGGCCAAAGAAGGGGATATTGAAGAAAAGGTTATGTACAATACCTATAATATGGGTATCGGCATGATGCTGGCTCTGGATCCCCCGGATGCGGACATGGCTCTGAAAGCTTTGGAAGCCGCAGGAGAGAAGGCATGGATCGTGGGTGAGATTGTAAAGGGAGATAAAGGAGTAGATTTATGTTAAGATTGGCAGTGCTGGTTTCCGGAGGCGGAACCAATCTTCAGGCCATCATGGATGCCATGACGTCCGGTAAGATCAAGGGAGCTGAGATTGTCGCGGTAATCAGCAACAATGCCGGAGCCTTCGCTCTGGAACGGGCAAAAAACTATGGCACCGAGGGACTTTTGATTGCACCTAAGGATTATCCTTGCAGGGAAGATTTCAATCAGGCTTTGCTGGAGGCCCTGCTTGAGAGACAGATCGATCTGATCGTTCTGGCCGGATATCTTGTCGTGGTTCCCCCTTGTGTGATCCAGGCATTTGAAAATAAAATTATCAACATTCACCCCTCCCTGATTCCATCCTTCTGCGGGACAGGGTGCTACGGGCTTCATGTTCATGAAATGGCCCTGGCCAGGGGAGTGAAGATTTCCGGAGCTACCGTTCATTTTGTGGATGAAGGAACAGATACCGGGCCTATTATCATGCAGAAAGCAGTGGCTGTCCGGGATGATGATACACCGGAGATTCTCCAGAGAAGGATCATGGAAGAAGCAGAGTGGGTGATTCTCCCGGAGACCATCCGCCTGATTGCGGAAGGAAAAGTTCATGTGGCAGGAAGGAAAGTAACGATTGAATCCTGATTTCAACATGGGAGGGAAAAAATGAAAGTATTAATTGTGGGCAGCGGCGGAAGAGAGCATGCGATTGCAACATCCGTTGCAAAAAATGATAAAGTAGATAAAATCTACTGTGCACCGGGTAATGCCGGAATCAGCGAACTGGCAGAGTGTGTGGATATCGGAGCCATGGAATTTGACAAGCTGGTTGCTTTTGCCAGAGAAAAAGCCATCGACCTGACCATCATCGGCATGGATGACCCTCTGGTGGGAGGTGTAGTCGACGCATTTGAAGCAGAAGGGCTGAGAGTTTTCGGACCCAGGAAGAATGCGGCCATCATAGAGGGCTCCAAGGCCTTTTCAAAAGACTTGATGAAAAAGTACCATATTCCTACCGCGGCCTATGAGAATTTTGATTCCGCCCAGGCTGCCCTGGATTATCTTGAGACGGCAAAGATGCCGATCGTATTAAAGGCAGATGGCCTGGCCCTGGGTAAAGGAGTTCTGATCTGCAATAACCTTGAGGAAGCCAGACAGGGTGTTAAAACCATCATGGAGGACAAGAAGTTCGGTGATGCGGGAAACCGTATGGTCATTGAGGAGTTCGTGACAGGCCGGGAAGTTTCCGTCCTGGCTTTCTGCGATGGAAAAACCGTAAAATGCATGACCAGCGCACAGGATCACAAGAGGGCAAAAGATGGTGACCAGGGATTAAACACCGGCGGTATGGGAACCTTTTCTCCCAGTCCTTTCTACACTAAAGAGATTCAGGATTTCTGTGAGAAGTATGTATACCAGCCCACTATCGATGCCATGGCAGCCGAAGGACGCCCCTTTACCGGTATACTTTTCACCGGTCTTATGCTGACCGAAGACGGGCCCAAAGTCCTTGAGTACAATGCCCGGTTCGGAGATCCCGAAGCCCAGGTAGTCCTTCCGCGTATGAAAAATGATATTATTGATGTTATTGAAGCCTGTGTTGACGGACGACTGGATGAGATCGATCTCCAATTCGAAGACAATGCAGCAGTCTGTGTGGTCCTGGCTTCCGATGGCTATCCCGTATCTTATCAGAAGGGCTATCCGATCACAGGATTGGAGAAGTTTAAAGGAAGAGATGATTATTTCTGCTTCCACGCCGGGTCAAAGAAGACAGCTGAAGGAATCGTGACTAACGGCGGAAGAGTCCTGGGTGTAACCGCAACCGGAAAAGACTTAAAGGAAGCCAGAAAGAAAGCCTATGAGGCAACGGAATGGGTTCAGTTTGACAACAAATACATGAGGCACGACATCGGAAAAGCAATCGATGAGGCTTAAAAAGTATTAACAATGCAAGGAGCTTAAGATATGGACTTCAGGAATGGTATTAGAGACGGTATTCCCATATGCCTTGGATACTTTGCTGTATCCTTTGCCTTTGGAATTCTATGTGTAAGTGAAGGATTGAATGCTCTTGAAGCAGTGCTGATCTCTCTTACCAACCTGACTTCCGCCGGCCAGTTTGCCGGCCTGACCATCATGGCCTCCATGGGAAGTCTGGTGGAGATGGCAATATCCCAGCTCGTAATCAATTCACGGTATATCCTCATGTCCATCTCCCTTTCCCAGAAGGTGGATGAAAGCTTTTCGGGAATCTGGAGATTTATCCTGGGCTATGCGGTAACCGATGAGATTTACGCGGCAGCCATCAGCAAGGAGAGGGTAAGCCGGAACTATTTTGCCGGTCTCATGATTACGCCGGTACTGGGATGGACAGGAGGGACCCTGTGCGGTGCCGTCCTTGGCAACATACTTCCGGATATGATCACCAATGCCCTGGGTCTTGCCCTTTACGGCATGTTTATCGCCATTGTGATGCCGGCAGCCCGGGACAGCCGGCCGGTTCTGATTGCTGTATTATTGGCCGTGGGAATTAGGGTTGTACTTTATTATGTTCCCTGTCTGGCTGTGATTTCCGGTGGATTTGCTATTATTATCTGCACGGTGGCCGCCTCGGCCATAGCAGCCCTCCTGTATCCGGTAGAGGAGGAGAAACTATGACATATAAGATTTTTATTCCCTATCTGCTGGTCATGGCTCTGGTCACCTACCTGATCCGTGTCATCCCTCTGGTCCTGATCCGGAAGAAGATCAGCAACCGTTTTTTCCGGTCCTTTTTGTACTATGTTCCTTATACGGTCCTGTCATCCATGACCTTTCCGGCTATTCTCTATGCTACCGGCCATATGATTTCGGCAGCCGTGGGAATGGCTGTCGCCATGGTCCTGGGTTTTCGGAGAAGAAGTCTTATCGTCGTGGCAAGCGGGGCCTGTGCTGCGGTATTGATTGTGGAAATGTTATTGTAAAAGCGGAGCTGTCACATGACAGCTCCCTATTGATGAAGCATGTTTTTTAACTTTTCAGTCAGAGGGTGTGGTGAGTGATATGAAAAAAGAAGTGAAAACCAATGCCATGCGGATTCTGGAAAAAGAAAAGGTGGACTATCAAGCTTTGTCCTATCCCCATGGCAAGGAAGCGGTAGATGGGGTTACGGTCGCTAAACTTACCGGACGGAACCCGGATTATGTATTTAAGACTCTGGTTACAGTCAGTAACAAAAAAGACTATTATGTCTTTTGTATTCCCGTAGCCTGCGAGCTGGATTTAAAAAAAGCGGCTAAAGCGGTAAAAGCCAAATCCCTTGAAATGATTCCCGTCAAGGAGATCAACAAGGTGACAGGTTATGTCCGTGGCGGATGTTCTCCGGTCGGCATGAAAAAGAGATATGCTACCACCATACATGAAACGGCCCGGACCAACCCGGTCATTATGGTGAGTGGGGGCAGGATCGGCAGCCAGATCTCCTGCAAACCGGAAGACCTGATCAGGGTTACCGGAGGACAGTTTGCCGACGTGGTCAAAGAGACCAGAGAAACCTAAGAAAATAAGGGCAGGTGAAAGCATGGCAGACAGGAAGAAAAAACAACAGCATATTGTTGTATTCCGGGATGATGAAGGAAAGGTGATCAAGACGGCTTTTGTCCCTCATGGAGAATCCGTGATCCCTCCGGATCTTCCGGAAAAGAAGGGCACAGACGGACATGATGAGATTGTCTTCGGAGGCTGGGACCAGGATCTGTCTTCTGTGACCGATAATCTTGTAGTTAAGGCTTCCTATGTCAGGGTCCCCAAAAAGTATCTGGTTATGTACTTTAACGAGAACGGAAGCGTGCTGGGGACCGAATTTGTTCCTTACGGATCAGCTGCCAGGGAAGAGTTCAAACCATCCAAAGAAGATACGGAAGAGTTTCACTACCGCTTTATAGGCTGGGATACCGACCTGTCAAAGATTGAAAAGGATACCATGGCCCGGCCTCTCTTCGGCAGGATCCGCCGGTCTTATCCGGTCCGCTTCCTGGATGAAGACGGGACCATCCTCAAGGAAAACCGTATTCTTTACGGGAGGCCGGCCGGGCCTCCGCCTGATCCGGTCAAGCCCTCCGATCCTGTCTGGCACTATCGCTTTCAGGGATGGGACAGGGCATTTGACCAGATCACAGGCCCTCTTGATGTTCATGCCCGATATGAAAGCATACGCCGCCAATACTCTGTAAAAATATACGAGGAAGACCAGCTGATTTCCGAGGCCCTCTGCCATTATGACGACCTCATCGAGTATCCTTCTGTTTCCCGCAGGGGATATACTCTGACCTGGACACCCAATCCGGACCGGGTCAGGGGGGAGGTCACTATCCGGGGGACCTATGCCTTCTCAAACCCCGTGGGTAGAGAAGTGGAAGCGGGGGGAAACACTTACCGGATTGTCAACCCCTCCCTGGAAGCAGGGACTGTATGCCTTCTTCACTATTTTTCCCGGCTGCGGAGAGTGAAGGTTCCCGAACAGGTACTGATCGGAGATTTTTATTACCAGATTTCAGAAATTGGCGGCAGGGCTTTTTGCGACTGCACAGCCATGGAGATTTTGGACCTTGCCGGGCCGGTATCCGTCCTTCATGAGGAAGCCCTGAGTGGATGCCGTAAACTAAAGGAGATTCATCTCGGGGCAGGAATCCGCAAGATCGGCAAGCATGCCTTCTCCGAGAATACGCACCTGAAGCAGATTTTCCTTGATTCGGATGCCGTCCGGTCCGTCCACCGGTCTGCCTTTGAGAGGATGGATGCTCCGGTGCGGCTGGTCATGAGACCCAATATATACCAGAAGAGATTCAGCCTTTTCGAAAAAGCCATGGGAAGCGGCGCCATCATAGCAAGTTTGCCATAGGTTGGCTGTTGAATAATACGTCTTCTTTTGCTATACTTGTAGCAATCAATACTATCAGAGGAAGGAATTAATTATGTCTTTATTAACCGATTGGAGAGAATTCGCATACAGCCACAATGACCAGACCCGTGAAGGAAAACAGTTCTGGGTTGATTATTTCCGCAGAGAGAAGGCCGTTTATGAGCAGATCCTTGCCACCCCCGACCAGCCGGTAAAAGGAAAGGTTTCTGAGCTGGCCGAACGATATGATATGCCGGTCAACTACTTTGCAGGCTATCTGGACGGGATTAACGACAGCCTGAAGACTCCAAATCCCATCGAAGAGATGGACGAGAACACGGAGGTGTCCCTGGATTTTGACAAGGAGAAGCTTTACTACAATATGGTAGCCTGCAAGGCTGAATGGCTTTATAACCTGCCCCAGTGGGATGACCTTCTGACTCCGGAGAGGCGGAAAGAGTTATATATGGAACAGAAACATTCCATGTCCGTAGTCAAGCCGAAAAAGATCGGCCGCAACGATCCCTGCCCATGCGGCAGCGGGAAAAAATATAAAAAGTGCTGCGGGCGGACTGCATAAGAGATAAATAGAAGCCATGTAAGGAGAAGATGACTACGATGCCGCATTGAAAGCAGGTGTTTTCAGTGCGGCTCATCTATTCATAAGATTTGGAGGAATGAAATTGAGTGAACATCCGATTGATGGTGGCAAAGTCATCAAGGTAATCGAGAGCGAAGAGTCACCGGATTCCATGATGCTTCATACTCCCGTATCCACTGCAAAATCTATTCTGGGAAGGCTGAATGTGGAGTATGATCACGGACTTCCCAAGGAAGTTTATGTGACAGCTTTGAATGACGTCATTCTTGCCGATAAAGCCCTGGTTCCTATGATGATTCCGGATTATATGCTTGAATGGATGCTGGAAATCTGGGAAGAAGATGAGGTTTTTGTCGACGAAGAGAGGAGAAATTATCTGGAATATCTGAAGATATTCGGCTTTGCCTCTTATCAGGAAGGAAACCGGAAAAAGGGAATCCAACCCTGCCTGCTGACCTGCAGACAAAGAAAAGAAGACTTTTACTTTTTCCTTCGCAGCCGGTCAGCAAAGGATGAGATGGAAAGATACTCTCTGTGGGATAAGCTGGTCACAGGAATGATGTATTATTACGGCTTTCTGGAGATCAAAGATCTTCACGACCAGTTCTTCAGGGCTTCCAGTCAGATGGTAGCCTATGAAAATTTTGTCCGATTTATCAAGTGCAGGTGTTCTCTTTGGGCATTTGGGGAAATACTCAAAGACATTAATCGAAATATAGATTATTTTTCCTGGGATGAAGTGGATAACCGGGAGACCCTGCTGCTCTATATACGGGAGCATAGAGATATTCCTTATAAAAAAGTCGACCAGGACGACCTTGTTTACGTCAGCGATGGAGCCGGGATTGATAACAGGTGGCCGGGAATATCCGAACTGGGAACCCTCCTTGTTACCGAACTGAGTCAGGATTATTTTGAGGCAACTATTACCATACGGACACTGATCAGGATGGTCCACAACAGCTGTACCCTTTCGGACCTGATGAAGCAGGGGAAGAATCTGCCCATCGATTCGGCCAAACACAGGGAAGAGTTTGAGCGGGGCATCCGCCTTCTCTATGATCATGTACCTGTCTTTGAATACAAGGGGCATTCCCGCAGCGAATATCGCAGACTCTTTCATGAAAAGCAGTTGAAAAAGAAGACTGCATTATTTAAAATAATAGATGGAGGAAAATAATAACGGATATCAGTACTATGCTTTTTATAAATAAAGTATAACCGGTTTTGCAGGAGGTTAGTAAGAAATGGGAAAAAATGATGTATATGTTATCGGACATAAAAATCCGGACACGGATAGTATTTGTTCGGCCCTGTCCTATTCCTGGCTGAAAAATGCCATCGCAGAGAGGGACGGACTCGACTACAAATATATACCGGCCAGAGCCGGTCAGGTCAACGAAGAAACCCAGTATGTACTGGATCATTTTCAGGTGGATCCACCAGCCTTTATATCTGATATCCGTCCCCAGGTTGCCGATCTGGAGTTTAACCACCATGACGGGATCGATGAAAACCTGTCTCTCAAGAATGCCTGGTATATTATGAGGAGAGATTCCATCGTCTCTCTGCCCATTCTTGACGGGGAGAAACTCAAAGGCATCATTACGGTAGGGGATATAGCTTATTCCAACATGGATGTCTATGACAATCGCATCGTTTCCGATGCCTGCACCAGTTACAAAAATATCGTGGAAACCATAGACGGGGAAATGATCGTAGGGGATTTGGACGGTGACTTTGAAGATGGCAAGATCCTGATCGGAGCGGCCAATCTTGATGTCATGGAAAACTATATTGAGCCCCGGGATCTGGTGATTCTCAGCAACCGCTACGAGGCTCAGCTCTGTGCTATTGAGATGGATGCCCAGTGTATCATCGTTGCCACGGCAGACGGTGACATATCAAAGACCATCCGTCGCATGGCTTCTGATCACGGCTGCCGGGTGATCACGACCCCCTATGACACCTACACGACAGCAAGACTTTTAAACCACAGCATACCGGTTCGCCATTTCATGTCATCAAAAGATCTGATTACTTTCAGTGTCTCTGACTTTGTTGAGGACATTTCCGAGGTTATGGCCAAAAAAAGGTTCCGCGACTTTCCGATTGTGGATGGAAAGGGCAACTACAAGGGTATGGTATCCCGGAGAAACCTCCTGGATCTGGAACGCAAGAAAATGATCCTGGTGGACCACAATGAGAAGACCCAGGCCGTGGATGGATTTGATGAGGCTGAGATTCTTGAGATCATTGATCACCATCGGCTGGGAAATATCGAGACCACAGGACCCGTCTTTTTCCGCAACCAGCCTGTGGGCTGTACAGCCACCATCATCACCCAGATGTACATGGAAAACAATATCGAGATTCCGCCTACTATAGCCGGACTTCTTCTGTCTGCCATCCTTTCGGACACATTGATGTTCCGCTCGCCTACCTGCACCCCCATCGACCAGATGATAGCCGAAAG
>CADBME010000092.1 GCA_902795715.1 uncultured Lachnospiraceae bacterium
ATGATATCATGGATGATCTCGTCTATGGATGTATAGCTTTCCCATTTGCTAAGGAAAATGCCGCACAGAATAATGGAGAGACACTTGGCATTATGTCTCTGAACGGGATCTTCGATTACATCATAATCCGGATAGGGAATCTGACAGCTGATCCGGCTTAACTGGGCACTTGCAGCAAATCCGATAAACTCTCTCAGAACAGTAAGACGGAAGTCTTCCTGATAGCCGGGGATATTGTGGTATTCCGGCTTGGAATCCGCGTCGCAATACCGGCAGACATAATCACAGAACTTTGTGTAGGTATCACGAATCATAGACAGGCAATAAGCCTTATAGGCTCTTCGAGACTCTTTGTCCGGGAAAGGACGGAATACAGCGGTTTCATACTGTGCTATAAAGTTAGCCAGGAAATAGCCAAGATCATAGGCGAAGGGTCCGCAGAAGGTATACTCCATGTCAATGACTTTACACTCCCCGGGCCCTGCGAAAACATTGGACGTATGCAGGTCGCCATGAATCAGACACTCACCCTTGGACATAAAGAGGTGACGCAGCTTCTGTCTGGCCAGAAGAACCTTGGGATCTGCGCAGACCCTGCGGGAAAAGAGCTCAAAATCAGGATCCAGAGGCTTGCCTACCGTATCTTCAGGCACAACCTTGGTCAGGAACATGCCCACATCCATAATCTGCCTCATGGTAGAGTTTGTAAAATAAACGGACAAATCCCGGAACTCCTTGGCACTGAGATAATACTCCGATGTATAGAACTGGGTTGCAGCCATATATCGGGCAATCTGATCGGCAAGGTCAGGGAACATGATACCTTTAAAAAGCTGAAATCTGGTGATTTTCAGGTGAGAGACATCTTGAGTGATGATCACCCGGTTTTCATCGTCACAATCATAGATTTCAGGAACCAGATCAGGAACGATGGCATGACGGATCTGCATAGTACGATACTCTAACCGGTAGCGGTTGGCATCAATCTCTATTCCGTATCCCCTGCGGTCACTTAATCTGGACTGCTTTACAATGAGAGGATGGCAGCCATCGGAAACACGGAAGACAAAGTTGATAAAACCGTCTCCGTCTTCTTCCATAGTTCCCTCTCCGACCACAGACACTTTGATATCGCCTTCAGGATTGAAAAAATCAAGCCTGGAAGCTACATATTCAACAATATTGTCTTTGTTCAAATGAAGCATCTGCACGGCCTCCTCCCTGGAATTTTGCAAAATAAAAAGGGAAAATAGCATAATAAGCCCTTGGTTTTTTGCTTATATTTATTATATAAAAAGATAGGGATATGGTAAATAGAATCAGCATAAAAACCGCATGGATTCTTTTGCAGTGATCCGGGACAAAAAATGATAGGAGAGATCTTTGATCCCATGAATTATACATATATTGTCCAGTGTAATGATGGTTCTCTTTATACAGGGTGGACAAAAGACCTTGGGAGGAGAGTGGAAACCCATAATCTGGGTAAAGGAGCCAGGTATACCAGGTCCAGACGGCCTGTTCGCCTTGTATACTATGAGGAATATGATACTGAGGAGGAAGCCCGTAAGAGAGAGTATGCCATCAAGAGACTGAACCGCAAGGAAAAAATGGATCTGATCGAACATTTACAAAAAGGAAAGCGGCCCCCGGATCTGTAAAGGGGGACCGCCTTTGACACAGTTATTTGTCAGAGAATACACTGATACATAAATAGATAGTGGCACAGGCTGCCGGCCATGACGAAGATATGGAAGATTTCGTGATTGCCGAAGCCATGAGGCAGGCGGTTGAAGATTTTTGGTTTTATACCGTAAATAATTCCACCTGCTGTGTAAATAATTCCACCTGTCAGGAGCCAGAAGAGCCCCCGGGCTGTCAAAGCTCTGAGCAAGGGTCCGAAAACCAGAACACAAAGCCATCCCATAGCGATGTAGATGACGGAGCTGACCCATTTGGGACAGCGAATAATCCATATTTTCAGAATGATTCCCAGGACGGCAAAGGTCCAGACCGTAATCAGAAGGGGGATTCCCCTCGAGGATGGCAGGACAAGGATGCAAACCGGGGTATAGGAGCCTGCGATCAGTAGGAAGATCATGGCATGATCGATTCTTCTCAGAACCAGATTGATCTTATCACCGCAATCCAAAGAATGATAGGTGGAACTGGCGGAGTAGAGGAGGATCATGCTGGCTATGAATATGGACATAGCTGCGATGGCAGCACCATTTCCCGAAAGAACTGCTTTTTTAATCAGGGGGAAGGTACCCAAAGCAGCGGCTGCCGCTGCGATCATGTGGGTGAGGGCACTGATCGGATCCTTTAATCCTGTTGGAACAGGCCCGGACTTGTTTTTCCTTTCTTCTGCCATGGCCGGGATTGGCTGTAAAGAGTGTATTTTTTTTGAATATATGTTATGATAGCAGGCATGAGATGTCTTTGGTTTTTCCATTGGCCGTCTCCTTTCAATCTAAAAACAATTCATACATAAACAATCGAAGTATAAGTAATCTGAGCAAAAACAATCGATGCAAAAACAATCAATGCATAAACAATAAATGCATAGACAACTATTGCATGAGAAATTTCATGCATAAGAAAAAATGCATAATCATCTTATAAATAATTCATCATAAAAGAGAAAAAGAATGGGAAACTATATGATGTAGTATTTAAAACTACATCATATGATTATAGATACTAACACTTTTCTTCTGATAATGCAAGGAATAAAAATAGAGGGACGGAACTCCATGTTTTCAATAGAAAAGCTGACACGAACTGAGAAAATCCAATTATATTGCCTGTATACGAAACCGGTACTTAATGTGCGCGCATTATTTGCTGATGGGAGTCAAAACTATGTTTCGCCGGCAGAACCCCGGTCGGGAGACAGGGTGACTTTCCGCTTCCGTACCGGGAAGGATAATGTGGATAAAGTCTTTATTTGCATTGAAAAGCTGGAAATCCCCATGAGTATTTGCAGCCGGACAGAGATGTTTGATTATTATGAGGCAGAATATGAAGCGGGAGACAAGGCTTTTACCTATTATTTCAAGGCATGCTTTGGAGATCAGTGGATTTTCTATAATAAAAAAGGTCCGGCGGGGGTAGAAGATCATGATTTTGATTTCCGGATTACTCCCGGCTTTTCCACACCGGCATGGGCTAAGGGTGCGGTAATGTACCAAATCTATGTGGATCGTTTTGCCAATGGCGACCTGTCCAATGATGTACAGGATCGTGAGTATATTTACATTGATGAGCCGGCCCGCAAGGTCTGGGACTGGTATAAGCATCCGGATGCCATGGATGTGAGAAATTTTTACGGAGGTGACCTGCAGGGAGTTCTGGACCATCTGGATTATTTGCAGGATCTGGGAATCGATGTCATCTATCTGAATCCCATATTTGTCTCCCCCTCCAATCATAAATATGATATCCAGGATTATGATTACGTGGATCCCCATTACGGAGTGATTGTTAAGGATGAGGGAAATGTGCTGCCCGACTGGAGCAGAAATAATGCGGAGGCATCCAAATATATTTCCAGGGTGACTGACAAGGAGAACCTGGAGGCCAGCAATGCCTTTTTCGCTCAATTTATGGAAGAAGTACATAAGAGGGGCATGAGGGTGATCCTGGACGGGGTTTTCAACCATTGCGGATCTTTCAACAAGTGGATGGATGCCGAGCGTCTCTACGAAAATCAGCCGGGCTATGCCAAGGGAGCTTTTGTCAGTGGGGAGAGTCCCTACCGTCATTTCTTTAAGTTCTACACGGATAACGGCTGGCCTTATAACGGTGATTACGACGGCTGGTGGGGACATAAGACCCTGCCTAAACTGAATTACGAGGAGTCCGATAAGCTGAAGGATTATATTTTGAAGATAGGTAAGAAATGGGTTTCTCCTCCCTTTAATGTGGATGGCTGGAGGCTGGATGTGGCAGCCGATCTGGGGCAGAGTGAGGAGTTCAATCACCGTTTTTGGAAGAAATTTCGCAAAGCTGTGAAATCGGCCAATGCCCAGTCCCTTATTCTGGCGGAACATTACGGAGATCCAAGTACATGGCTGCGCGGGGATGAATGGGATACTGTCATGAATTATAATGCCTTTATGGAGCCGGTCACCTGGTTCCTCACCGGGATGGAAAAGCACAGCGATGAGAAACGTCCGGATCTCAAGGGTAACATTCAGGCCTTTCATGATGCCATGGTTTACCATATGTCACGCTTCCAGTATCCTTCTTTGGAAGTTGCCATGAACGAGCTGTCCAATCACGATCATTCCCGTTTCCTTACCAGGACCAATATGACCGTGGGCAGGGTGTCTACAACCGGATCGGATGCGGCGGATCAGAATGTGCGCAAAGAAATCATGCGGGCTGCTGTCATCATTCAGATGACCTGGCCAGGGGCACCGACGGTTTATTATGGTGATGAAGCAGGCCTGACCGGATGGACGGATCCGGACAACAGGAGAACCTATCCCTGGCAGAGAGAAGATTATGACCTGATCCGCTTTCATAAGGACGTAATCCGTATTCACAAAGAGTCGGATGCCATCATGCATGGATCATTAAAGCTCCTGAACGGGCAGGATGGTCTTCTTTCCTACGGAAGGTTTACGGATCAGGATAAGATTGTGGTCATTGTAAACGGGGATTATGAGGAGAGAACGGTCAGAATCTCAGCCTGGGAAGTTGGGGTCAGTGACGAAGAGAAAATGGAGACCCTGATGGTATCGGACAGAGACGGATATCATATGGATAAGGTGGACTGCCAGGTAAGTCATGGAATCCTGACCCTTCCCATGCCGGGAAACGGAGCGGTAATACTCAGGGCCGTGCCAAAAGATTGATCCTTGGAATTCTTTCATGATCTACCAGTATTCTTTTATGTTTTTCTCCTGAAAAATATGTTGTCTTTTTATGATTTTATCACAAAAAATTATAGGAATGCATCCTTGAAAGTTGATGGCGATTCGATTAAAATAGAGATAGGAAATTATGAGTATATAAGGCCGGTTTTTTCGGGCCTGATGTTCTCATATGTTGTTTTTGAATCCGACAGAAAGTAATGCATCATAATTGGGAGGGTTACCATGTTAACAAAAATGATAGAAACTCTGAAGAAGAATCCTCGTACTATCGTCTACACAGAGGGAACGGACAGTCGTATCCTGGAGTCTACTTCCAGACTTCTTGCGGATAAGATTCTCGGTGTTGTACTCCTTGGTAATGAAGAAGAAGTGAAAGCAGCCGCAAAAGCAGGCGGATATAATATTGAAGGTGCAAAGATTATTGACCCCGCTTCCTACGGAAACATGGATGCCATGGTAGATGAGATGGTTAAGCTTCGTAAGGGTAAGATGACAGAAGATAAGGTTCGTGCAGCCCTGGCTAAGACAAACTATTTCGGAACCATGCTGGTTAAGATGGGAGAGGCTGACTGCCTTCTGGGTGGTGCAACTTACTCCACAGCCGATACCGTTCGCCCGGCTCTGCAGCTGATCAAGACCAAACCCGGCAACAATATCGTAAGCTCCAGCTTCGTTATGGTTAAGGGAGATGAGAGATATCTCTTTGGTGACTGCGCCATTAATATTGATCCTTCCGAAGATGATCTGGTTGAGATTGCTATTGAGTCTGCAAAGACCGCTAAGGTTTTCGGTGTAGAGCCAAGGGTTGCCATGCTGTCTTACTCCACCCTCGGATCCGGCAAGGGACCTTCCGTAACAAAGGTAGCCAATGCCACAAAGAAGCTTCGTGAAGCTGCTCCTGATCTCAAGGTAGAGGGCGAGATTCAGCTTGATGCTGCAGTAGCTCCCGAAGTAGCAGCGATCAAGGCTCCGGATTCTGAAGTAGCCGGTAAGGCTAACGTATTTATCTTCCCGGATATCAACGCAGCCAACATCGGATATAAGATCTGTGCCCGTTTTGGCGGATTTGAGGCAGTCGGACCGGTTCTCCAGGGACTGAATGCTCCGATCAATGACCTGAGCCGCGGATGTAATGCAGATGAGGTTTACAAGATGTCTATCGTAACTGCTGCTCTGAGTGTTCCGGAAGAAGACCAGGTAAACAAGGAAGATCTTGAGATTATTGTACGTACTGTTGTTGCGACTATGCTGGCAGCAAGAAAGAATAAATAGTTACTGATAATTCAAACGGATGAAGACAGGATGTTTGTCACCTGATTTGGAAAGCATTTTGAATGAATACCTGAACTGCCCGGTTTTGCCGGGCAGTTTTTTTTTACACTTTTTTCGGGAAAGACAGTGTGTATATAAAGAGACAGAATATATCTAAAATATTGAATATATAATACTATAAAAATATGAAATCAACAGGGCCCTTCAGCTGCTGAAATGGGGGTGAAATAGGAAATTATTAATTGGATAAATCATTTCTAAAAAGTTAGAAATAGGACTGTATGGAGTGTCAAAATCAAGGTACAAACTGCAATAATTAAAAAATAAAA
>CADBME010000093.1 GCA_902795715.1 uncultured Lachnospiraceae bacterium
GATGGCCTTGAGGATCTCCTCCTCGGATGCCTTATCTACCTTGTTGATAAGCAGAAAGATGGGGGTATCGACTTCCGACAGTTTTTCTATAATATACTGCTCTCCCTTGCCGATAAAGGTAGTAGGCTCAACGATCCACAGGATAAGATCCATATCTTCAAGGGATTTTCTGGCTGCGGTCAGCATATAGCTTCCCAGCTTGTTTTTTGCTTTTTTGATCCCCGGAGTGTCCACGAAAACAATCTGCCCTTCCTGGCAGGTGTATACGGTCTGAATACGATTTCTGGTCGTCTGGGCCTTGCTGGATGTAATGGCGATCTTCTGTCCGATCAGATGGTTCATCAGGGTGGACTTACCCACATTGGGCCGCCCGATGATGGTAACAAATCCTGATTTGAACTGGCGTAAGGGCATCTAATCTTCCTCCTGGGCAATCAATGCTTTTATGGTGTCAAATACTTCCGCATCTTCTTCAATCCTGCGGTCATTTCCGATTGTACATACCACATCGTCCTCCATGATCTCATCGACATAGTCTGCCAGGCCCCGGATGGTCTCCTGGTTAGTGGTCAGAATCTGCATTCTTTCATTCAGGGCCATATCTTCCGTCACACCGGACTGATAGGCGGAGAAGGACCTGGCCCCAAGGGCCGGCGGATCCAGAGGCATATCGATGGAGCTGATGGTTCCGATGATATACTTGGTCATATCCCGGTCACTGACATCAAAGGACCGGACATAGTCACCTGCATTTCTGAAGATATCCAGAGTCTCAGACAGGTTGGGATCCCTGTAGGAGGTAAAGTAACCATATCCTTCACGGTTAAAGTTGCACATGGCCCCGTAGGCACCGCCGGTCACTCTCACATTGTTCCACAGATAATCGTAGGACATGATGGTTTTGAGGACCTGTAAGGAGCCGGTATAGGGATGGCGGTCCAGATCGAAGGATCCGGCGCTTGCCACATACTGAACCTGACTGGATGTCTTGAATCCCTCATTTTTCTTCACCGGACAGATCTCCGGAACAGATTTCACGCAGGGACCGGTCCAGAGAAGGGCGTTGAAGTTCCTGAAGTCCTCTTCCAGAAGGGATGCGAAATCAAAGGGGCCGGTCAGGCTGACGGTCAGGTTTTCCGGACGGAAGATGCAGGTTCTTGCCTTGGACAGCATGTCGACAACCCGGTCGAATTTCTCTTCAAAATTCCGGTCAAAATCCTTGAGGAAATAATAGTAATCCAGTCCTTCGGCTTCTTCCTTGTAGGCTGTGACCGGATCCACGTAGGACAGGGCCCGGTTGGCCGCATAAACATGTCCGGAAGCCGGAATCCTGGACTCGGACTTGGTCACGATTTCGGAAAGGATTTCCCTGACTCTCTTCTTATCATCAAATCTGGATGTAAACATGACTTCCTTAAGGAGTTCCATGGCATCCTTTTTCTGATCTTCCAGACACTTGAGACGGAAGCTGAAATAAGGACGGCTTCCCCCTCTCTTCCAGATCAGAGGATAAATGCCGGTCTGGCAGTAAAGGCCTCCTATTCTAAGGTTAATCTCTGTGGCCAGTTCATTGTAGCTGTAATTCCCGGTATCCACATACCTGTAGAGGTCGACTAACAATGTAGAATAAGGAATCAGCTCCCTGGGCAGGTCGGTGATATCAAAGCAGAAGTTCAGGTAGAGAATACCGTTGGTTTTGTAGTCATGAATGACGGAATTGACTCCGCCGATCACCTTCTCCTCGTTCTTAAAGGGAGAAATCTCTTTTGAAATATCGGACAGATCCAGCATGGGAATGGTCATCAGGTCTTCCTGGCTGGATGGCTCCATCTGATACTCTTTCAGCTTTCTGGTGTCCTCAATCAGATAATAAACCTGCTTTGGATCCAGGGATTCCTTAACCTGTTGAAGCTGTTTCTTCAGCTTATCCTCATTTTTAGCGTTTTTATCCTTTTCCGGATACAGATACACAAAAGACTTATGGGTATTATCCAGAAAATATTTCTGAATAAGATTCTCAAAGTATCCGGTCCCTACCTTTTCCCTGAGTTTTGCCAGAGGAGTCAGGGAATCGGAAAGCTCCAGGGCTTTCTCATCATCGTAAAGCCAGGTATTAAGGAAATTCAGGCCGTAGATCAGTCCCTTGGGATATCTTCCGAAACTGGATTCTCTGTATTTGAATTCAAAATTGTTGATGACAGACATGAGTGCTCTCTGATTCACCCCATCCTTGACCTGGGCAGCAAGGGCAGCTTCCACCGTGTCAATAAATGCCTGCTCCTGACCCTCCCCGGCCTGTTTAGCCTGAATGGAGAAAAGAGGCTGACGGATTCCACCGTCATAGAAGCTGTCAATCTCCTTGCCGATTCCCGCATCGGTCAGTGCCTGCTTAACAGGAGCTCCCGGCATGGTAAAAAGGACGTAGTCAAGCATCTGCATGGCCATGCTGGTCTCCGCATCCCCACTGTCACCGGTCACCACATTATAACTGAGATAGATTCCCTGCTCATCCCCTTCCGAGACGGAGTAGGTATCCTTTATTACAAGGGGCTCCTTATAGGGCTCCTGAAGAGCAATCTCGGACTGGCAATCCCTGTATTCAAAATGATCCAGATACTCCCTGTCAATGAATTCCAGTTCTTCTTTAAAGTTCACATTGCCGTACAGGTAAATGTAACTGTTAGAAGGATGATAAAACCTGGTATGGAAGGCCAGGAACTGGTCCCGGGTCAGCTGGGGAATGGCATCCGGGTCTCCTCCGGATTCGCAGGCATAGGTAGTATCCTTGAGAAGGGAACCCTGAATCTTGCGTTCAAGCTGGGCATCCGGCGAGGACAGAGCACCTTTCATCTCATTGTAGACAACACCGTTGAAGGTCAGATCGGAATTTTTATCTTCGATCTCATAGTGCCATCCTTCCTGCTTGAGGATTTCTTCCCTCTTGTAAATATTGGGATAGAAAACGGCATCCAGATATACATGCATCAGATTATGGTAATCTTTATCATTGCAGCTGGCCACCGGATACACAGTCTTATCCGGATAGGTCATGGCATTCAAAAAAGTATTGAGCGATCCCTTGGCCAGTTCCACAAAGGGGTCCTTGGCCGGGAAATGCTCGGATCCGCACAGGACCGAATGCTCCAGAATATGGGCTACACCGGTATCATCCTCCGGCGGGGTACGAAATCCGATGGAAAAGACTTTGTTGGAATCTTCATTTTCCACCAGAAGGACTCTGGCTCCGGTCTTATTATGTCGAAGGACATAGCCGGTCCCCTCAAGTTCAGGAAGATCTCTTTGCTCTTCCAGTTTATAATTTCTGTAGTCTGCTGATGTAAGCATCAACAATCCTCCTTTAACTATTTCTGACTATTTCAGCATCACATTGTCACAAATATAATAATTGAATCCATTTTGATTGCAGTAATCGATGATCTCCTTTTTCATAAGGGGATCCCTGGTGTATTCCAGCAAGGAGACTTTGATACCCGCTTTCTTGCATCTCTGTACATAACTGGTAAAATAGATATAATCATCTGCTCCTGCCCGTTCAAAGATACCTCTGTCATAATCGGCGATCACGGTCAGGACCTCTTCCTGCATGACGCCTTTGATCAGCTTTTGCTTCTTCTTCTCAATCAGCTTATCCACAAATACGTCGCCGCCATTTATGATGACCGGCAATTTCATTTTTTTGACTTTTTTAAGCATATAGACCAATGCCTTAAAAATCTTCTTTTTAGGAAATTCATAATAGACATCGGTGTTATCCACCCACAGTCCGTCGATGCCCTTTTTCTTGAGTTGGGGAACCAGCTCATTTAAGAAGAATTTCTGCCATTTCTTCTTACGTACATCGACCCAGAATTCCGTATTCCAATTGTTGTATCTTTTCAGTCTGATTTTCTTGAATCTTTTATAGTAAGGACGGTATTTGGCTACGGTACCGATGCTCACATAAGAGTATACCTTCCGCCCTCCTTTTTTGAGCCTCTTGATTTCCTTTTTGCTGTAATGCTGGGCATCGATAACGATATAATTATAGGGCTTGACCTTTTTCAGACTCCGGACATGGGTTCCGATAAAGACACCCCACCTTTGTTTTTTTGCAGCATCTACTGTTTTTACAGGCGTCATAATTTCCCCGACCAGAATCGCCGCTGCCACCAGCAACATCATTCGCCTGAGGATTCTGATCTCGATTTTCTTTTTCATTCTTACCTCCAGACTCAAAAATAATCACAATTCCCGGTATGGGACCGGTTTATTTGTACTTCTTTTCAAAAAATTCATAGGCATCGATTACGTCCAGATAAGCCCCGTCAAAACCGGCATTGAGAACTCTGCCGAAATAGGATGAGGGAGAACCGTAGAGGATGTCCTGCCAGTCTTTTGACCAGTATTTGACCTTATAGTTGCCCGGCCAGTCCTTGTTTTCCGAATCAATCCAAACCGGGAGCTTCTTATTCCAGTCATCATTCCAGTAATAACGGTACTTCTCAGCCTCACCTACACTGACATAGGCACAGACCATCCTTCGGCCACCGTTTTTCTTTTTCTTTAGGGATTCAATATCCGCTTTGGTAAGGAAAGCCTCCGGATTATCGTTGTAAGGATTGCCGGGATCAATAAAGATCAGATCGTAGTCAGTGTTCTTTAAAGCATTCAGATATTTGGTTTTTGTACTGTATTTCTCCTGGTCAAGGAGTGCCAGAAAATTATTTGCCTGATTTGCCTTGGTGATATTGGCTGTATTAACCCGATTGGAGGCAAGGGATCCTATAGTATTCAGATCATAGGATGGTGCGTTGTACCAGACACATCCCGCCTTGGCGCTCTTAGAAGCAAGAGTGGAATCCGTGCCTTTGTATTCCAGGTTGAAAGCAGCAAGGTTTGCGGCCTTAACCTGGCTTATGGCCTTTTGCATGTTGCTTGAGGTCGTTGATGCCGTACCTCCGGTAAAGACTTCTTCAATCAGGATTCCGTCCATGGCCTCGTACAGTTTTTTCCTGCTGGCGGCATTCTTATTGAACTGGGTCATATAGAGACCGTAACCGCCGTTGGTGATCATGGCAAAGTTTGGATTGATCCTTTTGGCATAGGCACTCATGTTGGCCAGAAGATCAATCATGGAGTCCGCATAGCTGTCCGGATTGACTATAGCCGCAGCCGGGCGGGTGGAGGTCATGGTCACCGTCATCCATTTCTTTTTTGAGCCATTTTTCACAGCGCTTTTAGCTACCACTTTGGTCGTCAGTCCCAGAAGACTTCTGGAAGTGGTTACGGTTTTTTTGAAGGTGACCTTCTTTTTGGCCTTTACCTTAAAGGAAAAACTGTAAGACTTGTTGTTGGCCAGGGTCGCTTTGGTCTTGCTGAGTTTCCCGCTGGTCTTCTTCAGGTAAGAGGGAATAGCTACATTGATCTTTAATGACTTCATGGTCGCTCCGCTAGTATTCTTTACCGTAACCGTAACCTTAGCTTTTTTCCCTTTTTTCAGTGTTTTCTTGCTGATTTTCGTCGTGATAAAGTAACTGGATTTACAGGTTACCGTTGCGGCACTTGCCTGCCCGGCAGGCAAAAAGACATCAGCCCCGCCCAATCCCGTAAAGGTTAACAGAAACAATAATAATGCTATGCTTCCCGTCACTTTTTTCAAGTGTCTTCTTGTTTGATCGGTTCGTCTTACTTTCATTCGCCCCTCCTTCCGGTTCAAAACATAAACGAATGAGCTGCGGCAGACTCCTCTACCGGTCTGTGCCGGTTTCTAATCTTTGAGATCTTCAAAATATTCATAGGCATCCACTACGTCCAGGTAGGTTCCGTCAAAACCGGCTTCAATAATCTTGTCCAGATAACTGTCTTCTGATCCGAAAAGGATATCCCGCCAGGGCTTGGTCCAGTACATGACCTTGTAGTTGCCTTCCCACTTTTTATTTACCTCACAGATCCAGGGAGGTGGATCCTGATCCCAGCCTTGCTGCCAGTAATCTCTGTAATCCTCAGCCTCTCCCACACTCATGTAGGCGCAGATCATTCTTCGCTTTCCGTTTTTCTTGATCTTCATCCTGGAAACGTCCTTCTTTGTCAGAGGCCTTCCATGGAAATAAAGATCAACAAAAACCATGTCATAATCCGTATCGCAGATGGCGTCAATGTAGTCTTTCTTGGTCCGGTATTCCACCGGATTCAAAATTGCCATAAAGTTTTTAACATCCGATAGTTCCCGGCAGCTCTTCTTGTTTTTCCTTTCTTCTGCCAGTTCAGGAATTTCACTTAACTCTCTATCTAAAGCATTATACCACACAGAATGTATTTTTCTGCATTTATTTGCAGATTTTTTACGAATTTCTTTCTTACTGCAATATTCTATGTTGAAAACGGACATGCCGGCCTCTTTTTCCAGCTTAATGGCCTTCTGCATCTGCCGGCTTTCCTTTTCCGGAGTAGGATAATTATCCATGTCCTCCCAGCCGTAGAAAACCGATTCGGTCAGAGCTCCATCCATGGAGGAAGTCAGCCGCATGATGCTCTCCTCGTTGCCATTATACTTGGGCATGTAGAGTTTATGGCCTCCGTTGGTGATCATGGCAAAATCCTGGTTTTTCCCCTTGGCATAATAGCTCAGATCACAGAGGAGGTCGATCATGGATGTCTGATAGGAGTCAGGATGACCTATATCTACTTTTTCCCTGGTATCAGAGGGAGAAAAGCTGTAGATCAGATGTTCTCCATTTTCATCGGGTTTGACGACCTTCTGGGCCAGGGTTATAAATTCCCTCTCATCTTCCGGATTGCTGATCCGGATCCCAATGGAAAACCCTTTAGATATTTTCTTACTGTATGGGAATTCTCCCACGATCTCGTGCTCTTCACCGGGAAGGAGGCTCTTGAGATTCACCGGAAGGTCGGTCTCATAAATCTTTCGATTTCTCTTATTGTAAACGATCATCGTGACCGGCCAGTCTGCATAGCAGGGAGCAACTCCGGTATTTTTGAAGGTGAAGCGCAGGGCGACCGTATCCTTACGGAAATTGACCGTGGTCTGCAGGCGATTGATATAGATGCAATAGCCCAGAGTTCTGAGAATCATCCGGCTTCCGTTTCTTTTCTGTTGGTCTGCATCGGGACAGTTGCCGGAAATATAGCTGATATGCTCATCCCGGATTTCCTGGAGGACTTCGGATAGATTGTCTTTGAGCAGCCAGCTTCTTTTTTCCGATTCGGTCAGACTTCCCGCGGAGGGAGCCTGTTTCCAGAAGTCGGAAAAAGTGACAGCCTGATGGTCTTTTGAATCCAGATGTTCATCACCCAGATAAGAGAAATAAAGACCACAGCCCTTCTCTTCTGTTTTCTTATAATCAGCCGGCGCGGTAACCCATGCCCCGGGAAAAGCTTTCTGGAACTGACTGACATGCTTTCTTCCTATGGCATCGGTCTCAACATAACGTATAAAGGCACTTTCGGAAAAATAATCCCCCAAAGCCTTAATAGCCTTTTCAAGATCTCTCGGAATCCCGTCGTCCGGTCTGGTGCAGTTGAGCCGGAGTACTCCGCTGTATCCCTTCTTCTCATAGAAGCGGATATGATAAGTATCCTCCAGACTCCGGCGGTCATAGACCCCTGTTTCCGGTTCCCAGTCTGCCCAGTCAAGATCGATCCGAACCATTCTGGTCTGCCGGCAGTCCTCTTTGTTTCTCGCATCCGGCGCAAAACCCATCATGGGATTGAGAGGGACCTCTTCAGACTGATCAAAGAGGCTGGTCTGGTAAATCCTGTACCTTCCGGGAATGATATAGAAAAGAATCCCGGCGATGGCGATTCCCAGAATTGCGATCACGATCGTCACATATGGAATTTTTTTGAGTCTGATTCTAGCCATGCTGGTTTCTTTCCTTTCCGGCATTCCGATTTAAAGACCTGGTCCAGATTCTTTTCTGTGAGAAATCGGACACTCTTCGCCTGCCCAGCAGCAGGTAGGCCAGATTCCTGGTACACCACTCCAGTCGGAAAATGGAGATCAGCAAAAGGGCAGCCGCCCCAAGAGAAAAGCCCAGTCCATAGTATATAAATTTTCCTCTGACTATGTGATAAAGTGTTCCGGCCAGGCTGATGATGGCAAAAGCGGATGTCCCAAGGAGGGCACCTCCATAATCTTCAAAATATAAAAGAATCAGCATGACCGAATTCCCAATGGCATAAAAACCATATCCTACACACAGAATCCTGAAAATACCCTTTCCCAGGTCCGTCATACCCAGTGGAAGCATATCCATGATAAATCCTCCGGCCACGATCGCCGCCAGGGTCATGATGATCTGCTTGATTCCCATGAAAAGAAGCTGCTGACCAAGTACATCCAGGAGTTCCTGTTCGGCAGACTCGATATCCCGGACGGATCCCCGGTCATTAAAAGCATTGCAATAACGCTGGTATTTGGGAAAAAAGCGGACTTCCACTGAGGATACAAAGGAAATAATGGTAATCAAAATGGAAAAAAAGGCAAAGAGGGCCGGAATATCATACATGGGAGCCGTGTAAAAGAGTCCGGTAGTCTGTTTCCTCAATGGTCCGAAATACATAATACAAAGATGGCCATAGAGACCCAGACAGATGGAAGCTCCGATAAAAGTCAGAGATTTATAGCGCCTGAACCAGTCAAGAAACACAAAATCTCCTCCCTTGCTCCGCGGAAAATAGCGGACAAGGAGGGCATGGTACCAGGCCATCATTATACCAAAAGAGAGAACAACGCAGGCCATGAGGCGGACAACGGTGATCATCTGAAGGATGACCAGAATGAGAGCAAGAAGAAAGCCCACCATAACCGAAACGGTAAAGCCTTCCATAATCTTCCGATAATCTTTGAGAGTCATGAGATAGATCATTTCCATCCAGACTACGATCATTACCGCACTGATCCAGAGACACATAATGCAGTAAGACAGAGGGATTCCCGCATTCATAAGAAAAAAGCCGTAAAGAGGTTCGGCAATCAGGAGCTGAACAGCGCAATCCCCATAGAGGGAAGGCAGAATCTTACGATATCTCTCTTCGTAAAGGCGGTCCGCGACGAAACGGGTCACGACCATATTATGCCAGCTGGTTGAAAAAAGAGAGACCAGGAGACTGTAGGTCATCATACAGTTCATCACTTCTCTTTCCGGCCGGTTCATTCCGGCCAGGAGAGAAACCAGAGTCATGCCCAGAAGCATGAGAACATAGAGAATCATGGGGCCGACACTGACAATACCCGCATAAATATAGGCTCTGCCCAGGTTGAGAATACCTTTTTTCTGAAAGAGCTTATTCAGTTGAAATCCTATCCCTGCCATTGGTCAAACACCTCATCATAAGCTTGCTGATAATTCCGGATCATATTGTCATGCTGGAAATATCGTCTGGCACGTTCTCTGGCAACACTTCCCATAGCCAGACGCTCTTCCCTGTTCCTGCAGAGTTCCTCCATGGCCAGGCTCAGAGCCCGGGCCTGCATGGGCGGTACACAGATGCCGGCAGCACCGGTATCATCTCCTCCGGTTCCGTAGATTAATTCTTTACAGCAGCCCACATCCGTGGTTACACAGGGACGACCCGCAGCAAAGGATTCGAGAACAGACAGGGGCTGTCCTTCCGATATGGAGGAAAGAACCGTGAAATCAAACTGACCCATGTATTCCGTCACCCGGATGGTTCCCATGAAGTTCACGTCCCGGATCCCAAGTCTTCGCACCAGTTCATAGCACTCTCCTGCATACTCCTCGTCTTCCTCGGGGCCGGCAATATAGAGCCTGGCATCAGGAAAACGGCTCTTCATATCATGAAAAGCATAGAGCATGGTCATGACATCCTTGATGGGAGCAATTCGCAAAACAGCTGCAATATTGACCTTATCATCCGGCTGGCGAAGAGGGATTTTTGCAAATTGTTCATAGTGGATTCCGTTGGGGATCACCCGGCACAGGGATTCCCTGCATCCCAGCTCGATCTGGATTTTCTTTGCCCTCTCAAAAAGGCAGGTGACCATACCGGCTCTGGAATAAGCTGCTTCAGAAAGCATGTAAAAGAAGCGGATCAGGAGGCTTCGGCAATCCGGTACCACCCATTTGGCCCGCAGAATTTCCTCTTCCCTCTCCCGGGTATACATGCCATGTTCTGTGATCATATAGGGAACATGGTAGAGATAACTGCCCAGTCTGGCCAGGATTCCCGCATAGCCGGTGGTAATGGTGTGATAAATATCGGCCTTTGGGATATCCGCCTGCATGATATGAAATACCGGCATCAGCATGGACCTGACCGTATGAAACATATCAGCAAAGGCTGTATAGCGAAAATGCTGATTGCATACTTCTGTCAGCGTTGTCTGGAACTCTTTCCCGGACAGAATGTCATCCGGTGTAATTCCCCTGTTCTGCATAATATCAAAGAGAGTATCCCAATCCGGACTTCCACACCGGATCAGCTCGGACAGGGAAGCCTTTTCCTGTTCATTCAGGCGGGAAAATCTTTTCTTCCTGCCTCCCTTTATCCCCGTCAGAAAAATCTCCTTAATCTGAACCACATTGTCCGGGAGTTCATATTTATATTGTCCTTGAATGGAAGGATCGGCCCCGATAGCCAGAATAACGAATTCATGTTCCGGCATCGCTTTAATATACTGGTGCATCCAGGTAGATACACCACCTGTCACATAGGGATAACAACCTTCCAGAATCACACAGATACGCATGTTTTTAATCCTTTTTCTCATCTGATCAAGGCACTAATCAGATGACTAAGTGGGTCTGATGTTCTATTCCCTGTTTGGTCTGCCTGACAAGTCCAAAGGGAATCATCTATTAATCAATCTCAATGACAACCCTGTCCGATGTGGCGTGGATCAGATAAAGCCCATCCGCCGCTCTGGTAAAGGATCCTCCATCCACCATCTCCGGTTTTCCGTCATTGACCTTGATATAAAACCAGGCCTCATCGACAAAATTACCCAGATCCAGGTGAATTCTTTTCCCTTCCTGTCTGCGGTGGATCTTCAAATTGGAATAGCGCTGGACTGCCCCCCCAAGCTCACTTCCCGTAAGGGATCGAATCTGGGGCAGGGCCGCATAGAGCCAGTCTACATAATTTTCAAACCGGGAGTAAAGCTCCGCCCAGCCCAGGTTGGTTCCCCGATCTACATCCAGAACATCATCCGGGTGCTGAAAGTGGGTATTGACA
>CADBME010000094.1 GCA_902795715.1 uncultured Lachnospiraceae bacterium
ATTGTCGGATAAAAAGGGGAAAGTCCGTGAATGTTCTCTGCATGTAAAACGAGGTGAGATTGTGGGGCTGGCCGGTTTAGTGGGATCCGGAAGAAGTGAACTTGCCGCCCTGCTGGCCGGCATCGATCGTCCTCAAAGCGGGAAGGTTATCCTGCACGGAAGGGATGTGACCGGTAAGACGCCGGGCCAGATGATCAGGGAAGGTCTGGGTCTCCTGCCGGAGGACCGTAAAGGTCAGGGCCTTGCCCTGCGGGCTTCGGTCAAATGGAATATCAGCTCTTCAAGTCTTTCGAAATTGTTTCCCTCCGGACGGATCCGGCACAAGGAGGAGGAAGATATTGCCCGGAAGTACATCGATATTCTGGGAATAGCCGTCCCTGGGCCGGAAAGGGTTTCTTCCGCCTTGTCGGGAGGAAATCAGCAGAAAGTTGTCATGGCAAAGTGGCTTTTAGCCAATACGGATTTTATCATATTTGATGAACCCACCAGAGGAATCGATGTGGGAGCTAAAGGGGAAATCTACCACTTGATGGAGGAGATGGTCTCACAGGGGAAATCGATTCTGATGATTTCATCGGAATTGCCGGAAATTCTGGGTATGAGTGACCGGATCTACATTATGAAAGACGGAAGAATTGTAGATGAGGTCTCAAAGAGGGAGAAAGATCAGGAAGCTCTGGGAAGGATTATGATTTCCGATGAAAAGAACGGGAGCCCGGGGCCGGAAGAGAAAAAGGAAAGTAAGGAGCAGGAGAAATCCCGGGAAAACAAAGTTATACAAGGTTTTAAGACCGGGCCGTGGGCGGGAAGAATCCGGAAAATACCGCCCGGTTTTTACATGCTGGCTTTGCTGATCCTGGTGTTCGGATGCCTGACGGATCATTATTTTACTTTTCAAAACTTCGGTACCATACTTCGTCAGGCCGCTCCTCTGCTGGTAATCGCCTGCGGACAGACCCTGATCATTCTGACCCAGGGGACAGACCTGTCTCTGGGGTCAATCGTAAGTCTCAGCTGCGTCCTGTGGATTTATCTCCTGAACCTGGGGTTTCCCCTGCCGGGAGCCATCGCAATAACCCTTCTGACTTCCCTTCTGTGTGGGGTGGCCAATGGATTGATTGCCGCCAAAGCCGGAATTCCTGTTTTTATAACTACTTTGGGAACCCAGAATATTTTCAAATCCCTTGCACTTCTCCTTTGCGGCAGTTTGACTATTTATTACAACGATCCGGTCTTCCGGACAGTAGCCAAGGAAGGGGCCGGCCCTCTGTCCTGGTCCACCTGGATTGCCCTGCTGTTTTTCCTGGCAACCATTTTCCTTTTAAATAAGACAAGCTTCGGGAAAAAAATAAAAGGACTGGGAGGAAATCCTGAAGCGGTTACTCTTTCCGGTGCCAGCAAAGACCGGACTATGATAAAAGCTTTTGCCTGTGCAGGCATTTTGGCCGGTATAGGCGGATTGCTGATCTGCTGCCGGATTGAATCCGGGAATCCCAATTGCGGAAACGGACTTGAGTTCAGCGCAGTTGCGGCTGTTCTTTTAGGAGGAACCTCTCTGCGGGAAGGCCGGGGAGGGGCAGGAGGAACTATATTCGGAGTTCTCCTGATTCAGGTTTTGAAAAACGGATTAAATCAGGTTGGTCTGTCTTCTATTTATCAGAATGCCATCATCGGTACAGTGGTTTTGTGTGCTATCATCCTGGATGCGGTTTTGAAGAATTACGAAAGGAATCATGCAGGGGCTTCTGCTTTGGGCACGGGAGGGAAATAGTTTATGGAGAATATTATATACGGGATTTTTACCATAGAGAATCTTATCACTATCCTGCGTCAGGCCAGCATTCTCCTGATGCTGAGCCTGGGTCTGACAGCCGTGGTCCTTACGGGAAACATCGATCTGTCTGTGGGATCATTTGCCGCCCTCTGCGGATGTATCAGTGCCCAGCTCATGGTTCAGGAGGTTCCCGAAATCCTGGCAGTGGGGGCAGCCCTTTTGACGGGGATTGCTTTCGGCCTGGTGAACGGTACACTGGTCGGGAAACTGAAGCTGCCCTCTTTTGTGGCAACCTACGGGACCAATATGGTGGCTTCGGGTCTGGCCACCATTGTCATGAACGGAGGAGTTATTTACGGCCTCCCATCCCAGTTTACAAAACTGGGAATCGGCCACATGGGCATCATACCGGTCCCGGTCATCCTGTCTGCCATCATGACCCTGATCCTGTTTTGGATTCTTCAAAAAACGGTTTTGGGCAGAAAAATCTATCTGATCGGCATGAATCCGGTAAGCGCCACCTATTCCGGCCTGGATACGGTCAGAACCCTCATAATCTCCTATCTCCTTTGCGGACTGACCGGAGCTATGGGCGGGGTTCTGATGACGGCAAGACTCAATGCAGCGGATGCGGGCATGACCGAAGCTTATGGTTTAAATATCGTGGCGGCAGTCGTTGTCGGCGGAACCTCTCTTCTCGGTGGAGAAGGGGGCGTTCTGAGAACAGTTTTCGGCGCCATCATACTGACTCTTATTTCCAATGTTATGAATATTATGGGTGTCCGGTCCGAATGGCAGAATCTTGTGATCGGCGCCATGATCCTTTTGATGGTGGGGCTCGATATCCTGATGAGGAGAAGAAGAGGGTAGAGTGGGACAATGGGGACGTTTCATATCGTCCCACTTTGCAAACATTTTAACAAAGTGGGACGATATGAAACGTCCCCATTGTCCCACTTAGGAAAAACTGGTTGGAATATTACAAGGAAGATAATCGTTTGCTATGAACATTTTCCGAACCAGGATGATAACATAATACCATAGAGGAATGCCATTATTATGTGTTCCGTCAACCGTTTTTTAAAACGTATTCCGCTGAGCGGATGGAGAATAAGGATAAGGGGGTCAAGACATGATCGGAGTACTTTATTTCTATTTACCGGGCTGCAAGTATTGTAAGAGGGCAGACATTCTGCTTCTGGAGCTTCAGAATAATAATGCTGCATACGCCAATGTGGAGATTCTTAAAATTGATGAGCAGGCTCGCCCGGATATTGCTGCCAAATTCACCCACAGCCGTGTTCCGGCCTTTTTCCTGGGGGATAATAAGCTTTACGAAGCGGATCCCAATGAGAGTCGGGATCAGATGAAAGCTAATCTTGAAAAAGTATTGAAGGCAACGGTCGAGGTTAATAAAGCGGTTGCTGATATGCTGTAGTTAAAGACGGAAATGCCTGGTTTCCGGAGGGAAGTCTTATGCCAAGAGTGATGTTAAAAACGAATATATTCATCAATCGTGAGAAGAAATACCGTATGATGGTGGAATTTAAGGAAGCTATCGAGCTGATTCCCTGTGAGAAGGGGTCTTTTGTCATGGCTGATTTTGATGACGAGGCTTTTATGCTTTTCGGGGATGACGCTTCGGATCCCTGTGCCTCTATTGAGGTTGCGGTTATTGAGGATGCTTTTAAGGCATACGATAAGGAGCTGTTTGAGCAGGTTCTTTTCAAAATGGTGGAAACGGTGATGAAATACACCCAGATACCGGAAGACAGGATCTTTGCTTTTTATCGGAATTCACCTCTGTGGACCTATAAAAGGATGAATATTATCGGAAATCTGCTTACCATCTGACGGATGGATGTAAGGGAGAATAAAAAGAAAATAAAAGGCAAAAGCGGCAGAGGACGAGAAGAGTGCTGCGGGATGCAGGTCTCTTCTGTTTTCTGCCGCTTATTTTTGTGCATAGATACATTTACAAATCTTTACCGGGGAATGAATTCGGCCGTCTGGTCGATAAGGTCTACCTTGATCTTTCCCTCTTTTCCGTCCAGCTCTGCATGGGGAAGAGTTTCAAATCGTACTTTTTCCAGTCTTTTGCCGGGGTCTTCCGCTGCAATTTCTTCAATGTTGATCTGCTCCGTACCCATGGACAGCTGTTTTCTGACATTGATTACCATGAGACGATCATATCTTTCGCAGGCCTTTCTGGCTTTTTCCTGAATCTCCTGGCTGGCAAAGTAGGATTTGGTCCATTCTTCCATATTTTCAATCTTTAACATTTTATACTCCTCGTTTCTGTCATTGTCATCTTATTCCCTATCAATCATACACCAAATTTGCCGGGAAGTGCATTTTTATCGAAGGGAAATAATTGCCCGGAACCACAAGATGTTCTAAGAAGGCTCATGGAATTCCATGAACCGGTTCTTTTAAGAATGGACAAGATAGTATCTTTGGTTAAAATGGAGAAAATAAGACAAGATTAGTCAGTTGATTATTGCAAAATAACGACACGGATATTCCCAAAACCACTGTCTGATTTTGCTTATAATGCAAAGTGGATGAACACTCAGATAATGGTTGATTTATGGGTTGAAAAATTTGAGTTATCATCACAAGAAAAAAGGAAGGTATAGAAATATACCGAATTTAAGAAGGAGGATAATTGTAATGATTGCAAAAGGGTTTACAGAGCCAACCGCACGTATCAAAGCTTTAAAGGCTGAAGTTGTTAATGCTGTACCGGAAGTTGAGCCGTACAGAGCCGTCCTTATTACAGAATCTTACAAAGAGACAGAGGGTATGCCCGCTGTTATGAGAAGAGCAAAAGCTAATGAGAAGATTTTCAACAATCTTCCTGTTGTAATTCGTGACAACGAGCTGATCGTTGGTGCTCTTTCCGTTAAACCGCGTTCCACAAACCTCTGTCCCGAGTTTTCATATGATTGGGTAGA
>CADBME010000095.1 GCA_902795715.1 uncultured Lachnospiraceae bacterium
AGGAGACCCCCGGAAGCCGGCTCTCCTACCATCTTGACAGTGAAAGCGGACCGGATCATGACAAGAATTTTACCGTTACGGTATACATTGATGACAAGCCCTATGCTTCCGGAACCGGGAAGACCAAAAAAGGCGCTGAGCAGATCGCAGCTTATCAGACGATTCTGATGCGAAAAAATCGGAAGGTTTAAAGCTATGTATTTAAAAAGTATAGAAATCAGCGGCTTTAAATCTTTTGCCAGAAAAACCAGGTTTGAGTTTCCTCACGGGATCACCGGTATCGTAGGACCCAACGGGAGCGGTAAGAGCAACATAGGGGATGCGGTTCGCTGGGTCTTAGGTGAGCAGAGTGCTAAACAGCTTCGGGGAGCCCGCATGGAAGATGTCATCTTTTCCGGCACGGAAACCCGCAGACCTATGGGATACGCTTATGTGGCCATTACCTTTGACAACACGGCCCATATGATTCCTGTGGATTATGAGGAGGTTACCGTAGCCAGAAGGGTATACCGGTCGGGGGAAAGCGAATATATTCTTAACGGGACAAGCTGCCGGCGCAAGGATATCGTGGAACTCTTCTATGACACCGGTATCGGTAAAGAGGGCTATTCCATCATCGGCCAGGGCCAGGTGGAAAAGATTTTAAGCGGAAAAATCGAGGACAGCCGGGAGCTTTTTGATGAGGCTGCCGGGATAGCAAAGTACAAGAAAAACCGGGCGGCAACCCAGAAATCCCTGGACCAGGAGAGACAGAATCTGGAGAGAGTGACCGACATCCTATCCGAGCTCTCCAGGCAGGTAGGTCCTCTTGAGGAACAGAGCCAAAAGGCAAAAAGCTACTTAAAGCTCAGGGACAAAGAAAAAGACCTGGATCTCCATCTTTTCCTTTACGATTATAAAAAGCTAAGCCTGGAAATCGATGAGATGGAGAAAAATGCCGGTCTGATCGGAAAAGACCTTGAAGAAGCAAGGAAAGACTACGAGCAGATCAAGGTAAAGAACAATGTGATCTCCAGTAAGGCAGATAAGCTCGATGAGAAAATGGAGCTCGAACAGGAGACTCGTGACCAGCTCAGAGAAAGCTGTGATGAGAAGGAGAGGGAGTCTCTGGTTTTTCACAATCAGATTTCGGCCAATGATCAGATGAGAGATCATTTTAAGGAAATCGCAGTCAATGAGAAGGCCAGAATCTCCGACATGGAGGAGCAGATTGCCAATCAGGCAAAGAAGCAGGACCAGTGCGTGACCGATCTTGAAAAAGAAGAGAAAGATCTCGGGTCCATTCTTGAAGAGATTGAGGAGAAGACTGGCTTGCGCAACGGAATAGAGGCTAAGATCCGGACCAGAAACCAGGAGATGCTTGACCGGATGAGCGAGCATACGGACCGGAAAGAGCAGCTGTCCCGCTGCAGGACCATGGAGGAACAGATCCATATCCGAAACGCCGAGTATAACAGCAGGCTTTTAGAGAGCGAAAGTGAGAAAGCCGCCTGCGGAAAAGAAATTGAGAATCTCAAGCAGCAGATCCAGGAGGCCGGCAGCCGGGCAGACCATCTTAAAGAAAAGACGGACCAGGCAGCCCGTGAGGAGGATCGGGCCTACAAAGAGAGGAAGGAATGGGAGCAGGAGAAGGAGATGACCCATAGGACCTATCTGAATGCCCGATCCCGCTATGAAGCTCTCCATTCCATGTCAGACCGTTACGAAGGTTACAACAGGGCCAGCCGCTATATTATGGAACAGAAGAAAAAACACCCTGAGATTCTGGGAGTTGTGGCGGATATTATGACTCTGGACAGGCGTTACGAGACGGCTATTGAAATCGCTCTGGGAGGAGCTCTCCAGTATATCGTAACTGAAGACAACCATATCGCCAGAAAAATGATCGATGAGCTCAAGAAAAACCGGCTGGCACGGGCTACCTTTCTTCCTCTTACCGATGTGCGCAGGAGAAATATATCCTTTTCCCCGGCCATCCTGGAAGATGAGGGAGTCATCGGAGTGGCTTCCCAGCTGGTCAGTGCCGAGGATAAATACCGGAATCTGGTCGGTTCCCTTCTGGGAAGAACCATCGTGGTGGATACGGTGGAACATGCCCTGAATCTGTCAAGAAAAAATAATTTCAGTCTGCGTCTGGTCACTTTGGACGGTGAGTTGCTGAGTCCGGGGGGATCCATCACAGGAGGTGCCTGGAAAAAGGATACCAATCTTCTGGGCAGAAGAAGAGAGCTGGCCGAGGCCAAAGAAAGTATGGAAGCTGCTCTCCGGGACCAGGAAAAGGCAGAAAAAGACTATGAAGGCAAAAAAGCCAGACACAAAGAGACCAAAGAATCTCTTCAGGCTGCCAACGAGGCTCTTCGCGGGGCCAGACTGAAAGCCCATGATCTGGAAAACCAGCTTCCTCCCTTTGAGAGGAAATACAAGGAGACTCAAGATCAGATTGATTCCCTTCGCCGGGAGCAGGACATTTTAAAAGAAGAACTTAGGGAAATACTGATACAGATTGAGGAGCTGTCCAGGGACCAGGAGGACAGCGAAGCCCAAAGGGAAAAAGAAGATCTTTCTATCCGGGATCTGACCGGTCAGCTGGAAGTCCTGAATGGGGAGATCAGCCGGCTGGAAGAAGGGAGAAATGAGGCCAATCTGCGGATTTCCGCTCTCAGACAGGAGATGGAATATCTGGCATCGGATCTGGCCCGCCTGGAAGAAGAAATCGATAGAAGCCGGCAGAACCGGGAAGAAAACCTCCAATCCGCCGCAAAGCTGGAAGAGGAAAACCAGGCCATCCGCCGGAAGATTGACCAGCTTGCCGCAGAGAAAAAGGAACTTGCAGGGAAACTGGAAAGCATAGAAGATTCCCTGAAAGAACGGAAGAATCAGCGGGCGGAATTCAGCCGCCAGCAGCGGATTCTTATCCAGGAGATGGAAGACGGGAACAGCAGGCTTCTCAGTCTGGAAAAAGAATACTCCAGACTGACAGCCCGAAAGGACAAGCTTTCCGAGAACCTGCAGACCCTGATCGATTATATGTGGGAAACCTACGAAGAAACCTACAACCACGCACTTTCCCTCAGTCAATATGAGATTGATGACCGGGAAGTATCCTCCTGCCGCAAAGAGAAAAAGGAAATCCGTAAGGAAATCCGTGATCTGGGGCCGGTCAATGTCCACGCTATCGAGGAGTTCCGCGAGGTTGGAGAGCGGTATGAGTTTCTGAAGAAACAGCACGAAGATATTCTGGGTGCCGAAGCCCGGCTGATGACCATGATCGATGAACTGAATAAAGCCATGCGCCAACAGTTTACCGAACGATTTGGGGAAATCCGGTCCATGTTTACCCAGGTATTTGTCAATCTCTTTGAAGGCGGCACAGCCGACCTTGAACTGATGGACGAGGATGATATTTTAGAGTGCGGCATCCGGATTACAGCCCAGCCCCCGGGAAAGAAACTGCAGAATATCCTGCTCCTTTCCGGCGGGGAAAGGGCTTTGACGGCTATTGCCCTCCTCTTTGCCATACAGAATCTGAAACCGTCGCCCTTCTGTCTTCTCGATGAGATTGAAGCCGCTTTGGACGATGCCAATATCGGACGTTTTGCCCGCTACCTCCGGCTTTTATCCAAGGACACACAGTTCATTGTGATCACACACCGGAAAGGTACCATGAATGCCGCCGACTCTTTGTACGGGATCACTATGCAGGAAAAAGGAGTATCGACCCTGATATCGGTAGACTTGATCGATAAAGAGCTGAAATGATTATAGGCCGCAGGTTTCATCAGAATAAAAGGAGTTTATAATGGGAGAGAAACAAGGTTTTTTTAAGAGGCTGCTGAGCGGCCTGACCAAGACGAGAAAGAGTATTGCCCGGGGTCTGACATCCATTTTCACCGGCTTTTCCCATATTGATGATGATTTTTATGAGGAGCTGGAAGAAGTTTTGATCATGGGAGATCTGGGTGTGGATACGACCATGAAGATTATTGAGAATCTTCAGGAGAAGGTGGAAGAGCAGGGAATCAAGGAACCGGAGGACTGCCGACAGCTTCTTATCGATATCATTAAAGACCAGATGGCTGTGGATGAGACAGCCTATGAGTATGAGAACCGCAAATCGGTTGTCCTGGTTATCGGCGTGAACGGTGTGGGAAAGACCACGACGATCGGAAAACTCGCCTCCCAGCTTAAGGGCCAGGGAAAGAAGGTTATTGTTGCTGCGGCGGACACCTTCCGCGCAGCGGCTATCGAACAGCTTGCCGAGTGGACCCGCAGGGCTAATGTGGATCTGATTGCCCAGCAGGAGGGATCGGACCCGGCGGCGGTTGTTTTTGATGCATGCCAGGCAGCCAGATCAAGAAATGCAGATGTCCTGATCTGTGACACCGCCGGACGGCTTCACAACAAAAAGAATCTGATGAATGAGCTGGCCAAGATCCGCCGTGTCATCGAGAGAGAATTCCCCGAAGCCTACCTGGAGACTTTGATCGTCTTAGATGGTACTACCGGCCAGAATGCCCTTGTTCAGGCAAAAGTTTTCAAGGAGGCAGCCGATATTTCGGGTATTGTAATCACCAAACTTGACGGGACGGCCAAGGGAGGTATCGCCATAGCCATCCAGGCAGAGCTGGGCATTCCGGTAAAATATATTGGAATCGGCGAAAGCATAGAAGACCTTCAGAAGTTTGATCCGGATTCCTTCGTCAATGCCCTCTTTGAGAAACCGGAGGAAGATGAGGAAGAAGTGATCATCCAGGAGGACTCTGCTGATCTGCCGCAAGACCAGGATGAAGGGGATGTCCCCGAAGAAGATGAATGAGCAGAGAGGAAAGATAATCGTGTGACAAGGAGGCTATTGCTATGATGACGGAGATGACTCTCGAACGATTCGAAGAGGCTTATGATAAAGTCCAGGAAGTGGTGCTTCCCACCAGCCTGATTCAATCTGATTTTTTCTCAGAGATGACGGGAAACCGTGTATATTTAAAACCCGAGAATCTTCAGCTCACGGGGGCCTACAAGATTCGGGGCGCTTACTATAAGATCAGCACACTGACCCCTGAGGAGAGGGGGAGAGGAATCGTGACGGCTTCGGCGGGAAACCATGCCCAGGGAGTGGCCTATGCCGCCAGGGTATTCGGAGCTCCGGCTCTTATTGTCATGCCTACGACAACTCCTCTGCTTAAAGTGAACCGGACCAGGGCACTTGGGGCTGAAGTCCTTCTCTACGGGGATGTCTATGATGAGGCCTGTGAGAAAGCCATCTCCCTGGCCGAGGAAAAGGGTTATGTCTTTGTTCATCCCTTTGATGACCTTGAAGTTGCCACGGGTCAGGGGTCTATTGCCATGGAGATTATTAAAGAACTTCCCACCGTGGATATTATTCTGGTGCCGGTGGGAGGAGGGGGACTGGCAACCGGCGTATCCACCCTTGCCAAAATGCTCAATCCCAAGATCCGCGTGATCGGTGTGGAGCCCCAGGGAGCCAATTGTCTCCAGGAGTCTCTCAAGGCCGGAAAACCGGTAACCCTTCCCGGGGTCAGCACCATTGCGGATGGTACGGCCGTTAAAACTCCGGGTGAGAAGGTATTTCCTTACCTTAAGGAGAATCTCTCCGATATTATCACCATAGATGATAACGAGTTGATTGTCGCTTTTCTTGATGTTCTCGAGAACCACAAGCTTCTGGTGGAAAACTCAGGTCTTCTTACGGTGGCTGCTCTGAGACACATCAAAGAAAAAAATAAGAAAATCGTCTCCATCTTAAGCGGGGGCAATATGGATATCATCACCCTGTCCTCCGTGGTTCAGAACGGATTGATCCAAAGATCGAGAATCTTTACGGTATCTGTATATCTGCCGGATGTACCCGGTCAGCTCAGCAAGGTTTCCAGCATCATTGCCCGGGAACAGGGAAATGTCATCCGGCTTGATCATAACCAGTTTATCAGCGTTAACAGGAACAGTGCCGTAGAGCTTACCATCACCATGGAAGCTTTCGGGCATGAACACAAGGAAAAGATCATCGAAGCCCTGGAAAAAGAAGGTTTTTCCCCGGTTGAGAGAAACACCAGAGGAACCTACTAAAAGCCCTGACTCCCGGTCTCTTAAGAAAAGGCTGTTGCAAAACAAGGGATGTCTGTTATAATCATATGGAATACATATTTAAATTTATTTCGAGATGGATATTGGAGGAGATCGCATGGATAAAGAAAATAAAAACACATGCTCCGAGTACAATATAGAGGACGTAGGTCAGGTTCAGATCGCGGAGGAAGTAATCGCCGTGATTGCCAGTATTGCAGCCACAGAAGTCGAAGGTGTGGCCAAGATGTCAGGCAATATCACCAGTGAGATTGCAGCCATGGTCGGTATGAAGAATCTTTCCAAAGGCGTGAAGATACGGATTGATGAGGAGAAGGTGGACATCAATCTGAGTCTGATCATGGACTATGGTGTCAGTATACCGAAGATTTCCAGGGAGGTTCAGGACCGGGTTAAGAATTCCATCGAAACGATGACAGGTCTTGAGGTTTCCGAGGTAAACATTCATATAGCAGGCAGCCAGATGGAGCCATAGTTTTTGCAGATTCCCGGTGTCCGCGGTTTATGAGGATGTCAGGATGCGGCAATATTTTGCGGACAGCCACCGGCTGCCGTCTTATGCAGTACACACTTATGGGATTATTTCAGGAGGGAGGTATTTTTCATGAGATTGTCAAGAAAACAGATGCGTGAAATACTGTTCCTGCTGCTTTTTGGCAGAGAGTTTCATGCTTCCG
>CADBME010000096.1 GCA_902795715.1 uncultured Lachnospiraceae bacterium
GTTCTGTTGATTATGCCATGCTTGAGTTTTGCATCCGCGATGATCTCAAGCTCAAAAAGCCCAGGATGATGGCAGCCCTTGACCCGGTCAAGGTCATTATAGACAACTATCCGGAGGGGCAGATCGAGTACCTTGATGTAGAAAATAATAAAGAGAACGAATCCTTGGGAAGCCGTAAAGTGGCCTTCGGCAGGGAATTATATATCGACAGGGACGATTTCATGATCGATCCGCCCAAAAAGTATTTCCGCCTTTATCCCGGCAATGAAGTCCGTCTTATGAATGCCTATTTCATAAAGTGTGTGGATTATAAGACCGACCAGGATGGAAAGGTTACCGAAATCCACTGCACCTATGATCCGGAAACCAAGAGCGGGAGCGGATTTACCGGCCGCAAGGTCAAAGGCACCATCCACTGGGTATGTGCAGCGGAGTCCGTGGAAGCTGAGGTTCGTCTCTATGAGAATATCGTCGATGAGGAAAAGGGTGTTTACAATGAAGACGGCAGTCTGAACCTGAATCCCAATTCCCTGACGGTTCTTAAACATTGCCGGCTTGAAAAAGCTCTGGCTGATGCCAGGGCCTATGATAGTTTCCAGTTTGTAAGAAACGGCTACTTCTGCTGCGATGCCAGAGACAGCCGCCCGGACCGACTGGTCTTTAACCGGATTGTTTCCTTAAAGAGCTCCTTCAAGCTGAAAAAATAAGCAGTGGAAAGGTCTTTTATATGATACTTATAAGTAGTCTGTTAATAAGTAGTCTTTTGTAAAGAAGAAGGCTGCAGTAAGTGAGAATAATATGTTGATGAGTGGTTTGCTGCAGGGTTTGCCGGCTGAAGCCGGCGGGAAGCGGACTGCGAGTATGAGAGAGGTGTATTTCATGTACAAAATTGTGAGAAAAGAAGTTTTGAACGATCTGGTTGAACTGATGGAGATCCACGCTCCTTTCGTTGCCAGAAAATGTGAGCCCGGCCAGTTCATCATCATGCGTGTGGATGAAGATGGCGAGAGGGTTCCCCTGACTATTGCCGATTATGATCGGGAGAAGGAAACCGTAACCATCATCTATCAGGTGGTAGGTTATTCTACCAAACTTCTGTCCCAAAAAAAGGAAGGAGACAGCATTCAGGACTTCGTTGGTCCTTTAGGTGTACCGGCTGCTCTTGACAAAAAGGAGAAGAAGGTTATCGGTGTGGCAGGTGGTGTCGGAGCGGCTCCCCTCTATCCCCAGCTTCGGAAACTGGCTCAGGAAGGCACGAAAGTGGAAGTGATCATCGGTGGAAAGAGTGAACCTTATGTACTGCTGGCTGACAAATTCAGGGAATTCTGTGAGAATGTTTACATTTGTACAGATGACGGGTCTGCCGGAAGCAAGGGTTTTGTTACCAACCTTCTTCAGGAGCTTCTTGAAAAAGACCGTGACGCCTATGAGGAATGTATCGCCATCGGTCCGCTGATCATGATGAAAAATGTAGTGAAAGTGACAAAGCCTTTTGACCTTCATACCATGGTCTCACTGAATCCGATCATGATCGACGGAACCGGTATGTGCGGCGGCTGCCGTGTTACAGTAGGCGGGGAAACAAAGTTTGCCTGCGTAGACGGTCCTGATTTTGACGGATTTCTGGTGGATTTCGACGAATGTATGACCAGACAGGGTTATTTCCGCGAGGAAGAGCACCGGTGCAGAATCGGTCTGGGAGAGTAATCCAGGCAGGATTAAAGAGATAAAAGGCTGATCTTTATAATTATTTTCACTATTTCATGATAGAGTATTGGATTGGTTTCCTTAGAAAGGGAGAATTGATATGGCAAAGAAAAATATGAGCCCGGTGAAAGTTTCCATGCCTGAGCAGGAGCCGGATGTAAGAAATAAAAATTTTAATGAGGTTGCCCTGGGATATACGGCTGAAATGGCTGTGGAGGAAGCCGGCCGCTGTCTGAACTGCAAGCACAGACCCTGTGTTGGCGGATGTCCGGTCAATGTACCTATTCCCGATTTCATTGCCAAGGTAGCCGAAGGCGATTTTGAAGCAGCCTATGAAATTATCACAAGTGAAAATGCCCTCCCCGCCATCTGCGGACGTGTCTGCCCGCAGGAAAATCAGTGCGAAGGCAAATGTGTAAGAGGCATTAAAGGTGAGCCGGTGGGAATCGGCCGCCTGGAGCGTTTTGTTGCAGATTATCATATGGAGCATGCCCAGCCTAAAGAAGTCTCCATCGAAAAAAACGGTAAGAAGGTTGCCGTTGTCGGATCCGGTCCTTCCGGTATCACCTGTGCAGGTGAGCTCATTAAAAAAGGTTACGAAGTAACTGTTTTTGAAGCCCTTCACAAGCCGGGCGGGGTTCTCAGCTACGGTATTCCCGAGTTCCGTCTGCCTAAGGACCTTGTGGCCAGGGAGATCAAAAGTGTTCAGGATCTTGGAGTAGATATTGAGACAAACGTCATCGTAGGCCGGTCTGTTACCATCGATGAGCTCATGGAAGATGGCTATGATGCTGTTTTCGTAGGCAGCGGAGCCGGACTTCCCCGATTCCTGGGTATTCCGGGTGAGAATCTTTTAGGTGTTGTATCAGCCAACGAATTCCTGACCCGGGTCAATCTGATGAAGGGATATAAATTCCCCGAGACTCCGACACCGGTTAAAGTCGGAAAACGTGTTGCTGTTGTCGGTGCCGGCAATGTGGCTATGGACGCCGCCCGTACGGCTAAACGACTTGGTGCAGAGGAAGTTTATATTGTTTACCGCAGAAGTGAGGAAGAAGCTCCGGCCAGACTGGAAGAGCTCCACCATGCAAAGGAAGAAGGAATCATTTTCCGTTTCCTCAACAATCCCGCTGCCCTGATCGGCGATGATAAAGGATGGGTTAAGAGCATGGAGATTGTCAAACAGGAGCTTGGCGAGCCGGATGCATCCGGCAGACGCCGCCCGGTTCCCATCGAGGGTTCCAATTATACTATCGACGTCGAGACCGTGGTTATTGCAATCGGCCAGAGTCCCAATCCTTTGATTCGTCAGACCACGCCGGGACTGGATACACAGAGATGGGGAGGTATCATTGTCGATGAGGAGACCATGGAATCTTCCAAGGAAAACGTTTATGCCGGTGGAGACACCGTAACAGGTGCTGCAACCGTCATTCTGGCAATGGGAGCCGGAAAAAAGGCTGCTGCAGCTATCGATGCCAAGCTTTCCGGAAAATAGTATCTGATGGAAATTAATGCAGCTTATGCGGCGGCAGGCGGATCCTTCGGCCAGGAGGATCCTTGCTTGCCGCTTCGGTGTTACAAATGAAGAACAAGAGCAAGGGCAGTAAAAGAAAAAAATCTTCCCCTTCTTCCTGGAGCAGGACCACAGGAAGGAGAAGGGGCAGTCATCGGGGTGTCAGCACTGCGCAGTCTCGAAGAATCCGTATGAATCGTAAAAAGAAAGAGGGCAGCAGCCCCCGAAGTGACCGGACTTCCGGCATTTTTCCTCTTTTTGAGGAGTATCCCGGACTGGCAGAGTTTCTGGTTCTCACCTTTGGCATACTTCTCCTTGTCATCTTTATCGGTTTCATTATGTCAATGATAATCCGCACTCCTGATAAAAATAAGACGATTGGGAAGAAAACAGAGACAGTGGAAACAGGAAAGAAAAAGAAGGAAATCCACACTGTCAATCCGGATTCAATCAAGCCGGACATCCGGGAAGATTTTCTGGAAATCAGCAGGTATAACCGTCCGGGAATTCCTCTTGAAGAGGTAAAGGGTATAGTCATTCATTATGTTCAGAATCCGGGCTCCTCCGCTCAGGCAAACCGGAGATATTTTGAAAACCTTGCCCAGACCCATGAAACCAAGGCCAGTGCTCATTTTATTATTGGCCTGGAGGGGGAGATCCTTCAGTTGGTACCTCTTGATGAAATCGCCTACTGCTCCAATGACGCCAACACATACACCATTTCCATAGAATGCTGTCATCCGGACAAAAGCGGCAAGTTCAATGACGAGACTTACCGGTCTGCTGTCAGACTGACCGCATGGCTATGTTCGGTCTATAAGCTGAATTCATACGATGTCATCAGGCATTATGATGTCACCGGTAAAAAATGTCCTCTTTATTTTGTCGAACATGAAGACGCCTGGAAAGAGTTTAAAGAGGATGTCAAAGAAATGTATTAATGTATTGAAACCATTTCTAAAATAAGATATAGTTAGTACAATGTGCATAAGTAAGGCATAATTTGACTAGGACGCTTAAGATATGGGAATCCGCCATTGATTTTTGACGGCTTAATCCTATTGTAATTCAAACAGGCAGAAAGGAATCAGATCCATGAGTTATAAGATAGGTATCATCCGAGGCGATGGAATCGGACCGGAAATTGTTGCCCAGGCACAGAAAGTCCTGGACGCCGTTGCTGTAAAATACGGACAGGAATTCATTTATACAGAGATTCTGATGGGAGGCGCTTCTATTGATGTGCATGGCGTGCCCCTTACTGATGAGGCTATTTCGGATGCCAAGGCATCGGACGCTGTCCTGATGGGTTCGATCGGGGGAAACACATCCACCTCTCCCTGGTATAAGCTTCCTCCGGAAAAAAGACCCGAAGCCGGACTTCTGGGCCTTCGGAAGAGTCTGGGCCTTTTTGCCAACATGAGACCTGCCTATCTCTATGATCAGCTGAGAGCAGCCTGTCCTCTCAGGGATGAGATTATCGGAGAAGGCTTTGACCTTGTGGTTATGAGAGAACTGACCGGAGGTCTCTATTTCGGAGAACGAAGAACCTATGAAGAAGATGGGAAGAAAACCGCTGTGGATACTCTGACCTACAACGAAGATGAGATCCGCCGCATTGCCATCCGTGGATTTGATATTGCCAGAAAGAGAAGGAAGAAAGTTACAAGTGTTGACAAGGCTAACGTTCTTGATTCCTCCCGCCTCTGGAGACAGGTGGTGACTGAAGTGGCCAAAGATTATCCGGATGTAGAGCTTGAGCACATGCTGGTTGACAACTGTGCCATGCAGCTGGTTCGGGATCCCAAGCAGTTTGATGTTATTTTAACGGAAAATATGTTCGGCGACATCCTCTCCGATGAAGCCAGCATGGTGACCGGATCTATAGGTATGCTGTCCTCAGCCAGTCTCAGAGAAGGATCCTTTGGTCTTTATGAACCAAGCCACGGGTCGGCTCCGGATATTGCAGGACAAAACATTGCCAACCCTATTGCCACTATTCTTTCCGCATCCATGATGCTTCGCTATTCCCTGGATATGGACCAGGCTGCGGATGATGTGGATGCAGCGGTTCGAAAGGTCCTCGAAGATGGATATCGGACACAGGATATCATGTCTGAAGGCATGACCCTTGTAGGGACAAAGGAGATGGGTGACCGGATCCTGGAGCGCCTTTAATAGTTTTTTTAAATGAAAATAATCTGCCCTGATGCAGATAAAGATAGATTAAATAATAAGAAATCCGGTCTGGTTCGGATGAAGAAAGATTAAGTAAAAGAAATCTGCTCTTGTGCAGGTGAAAATAGTAAATTGCCAAAAACAGATGATAAGCAGGCAAGAGCCGGTATCATGGCTCAGGGATCCTGTTATTTCGGAGGAAAAAGAGATTATGAGAAGTGATCAGGTAAAAAAGGGGATGGCCCAGGCACCCCACAGGTCTTTATTTAATGCACTCGGATATACCAAGGAAGAACTGGAGCGTCCCCTGGTAGGAATCGTCTGTTCCTACAATGAGATTGTTCCCGGACATATGAATCTTGACAAGATCTGTGAGGCCGTCCGCGTTGGCGTGGCCATGGCAGGAGGAACACCGGTTGTTTTCCCGGCCATCGCTGTCTGTGACGGTATTGCCATGGGTCATGTGGGAATGAAGTATTCCCTGGTTACCAGAGAGTTGATTGCGGATTCCACGGAAGCTATGGCCAAAGCCCATCAGTTTGACGCTCTGGTTATGATTCCCAACTGTGATAAGAATGTGCCCGGTCTGCTGATGGCGGCTGCCAGGGTCAATGTTCCTACTGTTTTTGTCAGCGGCGGTCCCATGCTGGCCGGTCATGTGGGAGGACAGAAAAGAAGTCTTTCTTCCATGTTCGAGGCAGTCGGTGCCTACGAAGCAGGGAAAATGACCGAAGCCCAGGTGGAGCAGTTTGTCGATAATGTATGCCCCACATGCGGTTCCTGTTCCGGTATGTACACAGCCAACTCCATGAACTGTATGACCGAAGCCATCGGTATGGGTCTTCAGGGCAACGGTACTATTCCCGCTGTCTATTCGGAGAGAATCCGTCTGGCCAAACATGCCGGCATGAAAGTCATGGAAATGCTTGAAAAAGATATCCGTCCCAGAGATATCATGACCAGGGAAGCCTTCCTCAACTGTCTGACCGTTGATATGGCCCTGGGATGTTCCACTAATACCATGCTTCACCTCCCGGCTATTGCCCACGAGGCAGGAATCGACCTGAATATGGAAATTGCTAACGAAATCAGCAAGAAGACTCCTAATCTCTGTCATCTTGCTCCGGCCGGTCCCACCTATATGGAGGACCTCAATGAAGCTGGAGGCGTATATGCCGTTATGAAGGAGCTGGATAGTCTGGGACTCCTCTACACCGACCTTCCCACTGTTACCGGAAAGACGGTTGGTGAGAATATCAAGAATGCCCTGAACCGCAATCCTGAGGTTATCCGCCCGGTTGACAACCCCTATATGAAGCAGGGTGGAATCGCTGTTCTTAAGGGAAATCTTGCACCGGAAACCGGTATCGTAAAACAGTCTGCTGTCGTACCGGAAATGATGGTACACCAGGGCCCGGCCAGGGTATTTGACTGTGAGGAAGATGCCATCGAAGCCATCAAAGGCGGGAAAATTGTCGAAGGTGACGTGGTTGTTATCCGCTATGAAGGCCCCAAAGGAGGTCCCGGCATGCGTGAGATGCTCAATCCCACATCAGCTATTGCCGGTATGGGCCTTGGTTCAACCGTTGCCCTGATTACGGACGGCCGCTTCAGCGGCGCATCCCGTGGTGCTTCCATCGGACATGTCTCTCCCGAGGCCGCTGTCGGAGGCCCCATCGCCCTTGTGGAAGAGGGAGATATCATCAAAATCGATATCCCCAATAACAGCCTGAATGTTGATATTTCCGATGAGGAGATGGAGAAGAGAAGAGCCAGATGGCAGCCCAGAGAACCCAGGATCAAGGATGGATACCTCCTGCGCTATGCAGCTCTGGTAACTTCCGGGAACCGCGGCGCTGTCCTGGATATCAATCAGATCCGGAAATAGATAAAAAAGGAAAGACAGAAAATATAGGGATTATTTTTCAGTCTTTTGATATATAAACTCTTATTGTTTTGATACATGAATTCAACATAGAAAGGAACAAGCATGAAACAGATGCTGAATGGTTCGGAGATCATCGTTGAATGCCTGAAAGAGCAGGGTGTTGACACTGTCTTCGGTTATCCCGGCGGCGCGATCCTGAATGTATATGATGAACTATATAAACACAAAGATGAGATCAGGCATATCCTGACTTCCCATGAACAGGGAGCTTCCCACGCAGCGGACGGCTATGCAAGGGCTACCGGAAAAGTCGGCGTATGTTTCGCCACCTCCGGTCCCGGCGCTACCAATCTGGTTACCGGTCTGGCAACCGCATATATGGATTCTATTCCTGTTGTTGCCATTACCTGTAATGTCGGAGTCAATCTTTTGGGAAAAGATTCATTCCAGGAGATAGATATCAAGGGTATTACCATGCCGGTCACCAAACACAATTATATTGTCAAAGACGTCAATGTACTGGCTGATGTCATCCGGGAAGCTTTCCGGATTTCCGCTTCAGGCAGAAAGGGTCCGGTCCTCATTGACGTGACCAAGGATGTGACAGCGGCTACGACTATGTACGAATCCATGGTACCTTCCAGGATCTATCCGGTCAGCGACACCATCCAGGAAAAGAAGGTCAAGGAGGCCATCGATCTGATTGAACGTTCCCAGAAGCCCTTTATCCTTCTGGGCGGCGGTTGTATACTTTCCGATGCCAGTGAAGAAATACGCAAGTTCGTTGACAAGATCGATGCTCCTGTTTGCGATACTCTGATGGGAAAAGGTGCATTTCCCGGAACCGATGCCAGGTATACAGGTATGATCGGTATGCATGGCACCAAGACTTCCAACATTGGGGTATCCGAGTGCGACCTTCTGATTGCCATCGGATGCCGCTTCAGTGACCGTGTTTACGGAAATGCTGATACATTTGCCCAGAATGCTTCGATTATCCAGATTGATATAGACCCGGCTGAAGTGAATAAAAACATCATGGTTACCACATCCATTATCGGAGATGTCAAGGCAGTCATGACTATTTTAAACAGAAGAATCGGAAACTATCATCATGAGGAATGGATGGAAAAGATAGCCGGCCTGAAAGAAAAGTATCCTCTTACCTATCATCAGGACCGACTGGCCGGTCCGGCGATTGTAGAGAAGATCTATGAATTAACCAAAGGCGAGGCTATTATAGTTACGGAAGTCGGACAGCATCAGATGTGGGCTGCCCAGTTCTATAAATTCCCCGAGCCCAGACGCCTGCTGACTTCCGGCGGACTCGGCACCATGGGATATGGTCTGGGAGCGGCCATGGGAGCCAAGACGGCATTTCCGGAGAAAACCGTGGTCAACATTGCCGGTGACGGCTGCTTCCGTATGAACATGAATGAGCTCGCCACAGCTTCCAGGTCCGGGATTCCTGTTATTGAAGTTGTAGTCAACAACCACGTACTTGGCATGGTAAGACAGTGGCAGGATCTCTTTTACGGCAAACGTTACTCCCACACAACTTTAAATGATGGAGTGGACTTTGTGAAAGTAGCCCAGGCTCTCGGGGCTAAAGCCAGAAGAGTGGAAACCATTGAGGACTTTGAAGAAACTTTCAGGGAAGCCATGAACGATGGACAGGGACCATGGCTGATCGATTGCATTATAGACAGTGATGAAAAGGTATGGCCCATGGTTGCTCCCGGCGGATCCATCGGGGATGCTTTCTCCGAAGAAGATCTGAACAGCTGATCCTGTGAGGTCCTTTATAAGTTGAAAAGAGTCATAGAATAAATATATACAAATAACCTGCCAATCAAAACTCGTTACTTGTTCTGTAATCAAATATGACAGGACAAGAGAAACAAAAGGAGTACTTGAATATGTTTCGTTACAAATGCTTAAACCCCATATCTTCCGTAGGTCTTGACAGGCTCACTTCGGATTATGAGATTGTGAAAGATTCCAGGGATGCCCAGGCCATCCTTGTCCGCAGTGCCTCCATGCATAATATGGAAGACATGCCCAATCTTCTTGCTGTTGCAAGGGCCGGTGCCGGTGTCAACAACATTCCGGTTGAAGAATATTCCAAGAAGGGAATAGTTGTATTTAATACCCCCGGCGCAAACGCCAACGGTGTCAAAGAACTTGTGATAGCCGGAATGCTCATGGCCTCCAGAGACCTGATCGGAGGCAACAGATGGGTTCAGGAGAACAGGAAGAACAGTGAGATTACCAAACATATGGAGAAGGCCAAAAAGGCTTTTGCCGGTTGTGAAATCAAGGGAAAGAGTATCGGTGTGATCGGTCTGGGAGCCATTGGAGTACTTGTAGCGAATACTGTATATGATCTGGGACTCCATGTATACGGATACGACCCCTATCTGTCCCTGCGCAATGCATGGAATCTTTCCCGGGCTGTACATCATGTGGATACCGTAGATGAAATCTTTGAAAAATGTGATTTCATTTCCATTCACACTCCTCTTCTTGAAAGCACAAGAAATATGATCAACCGTGAGGGAATCGCCAAAATGAAGAACCATGCCGTGATTCTGAATTTTGCCAGAAATGGTCTGGTGGATGAAGATGCTGTTGTCCAGGCCCTTAAGGAAGGTAAAATCAAGAATTATGTGACAGACTTCCCGACGCCTACCATAGCTGATGCGGATGTCCGGGGCATCATTGCCTTCCCCCATCTGGGTGCATCCACAGAGGAATCTGAGGAAAACTGCGCCCGCATGGCCGTCGATCAGCTGATGGACTTCCTGGAGAACGGCAATATCCATAATTCGGTCAACTTCGGCAATACCGATATGGGCGCCTGCAGTCCCAATTCGGCCCGTATTTCCGTAATCCACAGAAATACCCCCAATATGCTGACCCAGTTTACCGGGGCTTTCGCTAAGGACGGTATCAATATCACCGAGATGAGTAATAAAACACGTGGAGAGTACTCTTATGCTATTTTTGATCTGGAAGATGTAATCGACGATAAAGCCGTCAAGCATCTTGAACAGATTGACGGGGTATTGAAAGTACGTGTGATCCAAAACCGCAAATAAAAGAGAAGAGTTTCAGCTATCCTTGATAAACAGAAATGGAGAAGATATGGACAAGAAACTGAAAGTAGGAATTCTTGGCGGGACGGGAATGGTTGGACAGCGTTTTATCTCTCTGCTTGAAGACCATCCCTGGTTTGAAGTAACAGAAATTGCAGCCAGCCCCCGCTCTGCCGGACATACATACCAGGAGGCAGCCGGCGGAAGATGGAAGATGCTGACTCCCATGCCGGATTCCGTTAAGAATATCGTAGTAAAAAATGTTAATCAGGTGGAAGAAGTAGCGGCAGATGTTGACTTTGTTTTCAGTGCCGTGGACATGTCCAAGGAAGAGATCCGTCAGATTGAGGACGCTTACGCCAAAACAGAGACCCCGGTCGTATCCAACAACAGTGCTCACCGCTGGACTCCGGATGTCCCCATGGTTGTACCGGAGCTGAACCCGGAACATTTTGAGGTCATTCCTTTCCAGAAAAAAAGGCTGGGTACCAGCAGAGGATTCGTTGCCGTAAAGCCCAACTGCTCCATCCAGAGCTATGCGCCGGCTGTATTTGCCCTCAGGGAATTCGGTCCCAGAGAAATCGTAGCCACAACCTACCAGGCCATCTCAGGGGCAGGAAAAACCTTTAAAGACTGGCCGGAGATGGTGGAAAATGTAATCCCCTACATCGGAGGAGAGGAAGAGAAATCCGAGCAGGAACCCCTGAGGATTTTCGGAAAGATTGAAGACGGTAAGATCGTCAAAGCCCAGAGACCTCTCATTACCACCCAGTGCGTCCGCGTTCCGGTACTGGACGGACACACCGCAGCGGTATTTGTCAACTTTGACAAAAAACCATCCAAAGAAGAGATCATCAGCTGCTGGGAGAACTTCCGCGGCCTTCCCCAGGAACTGGAACTGCCAAGCGCACCCAAACAGTTTATCCGATACCTTCATGAAGACAACAGGCCCCAGGTTAAGCTGGATGTCAACTATGAAAAGGGTATGGGTGTAACCATGGGACGTCTTCGGGAAGACAGCCTCTTTGATTACAAATTTATTGGTTTGTCCCACAATACTGTACGTGGTGCAGCAGGAGGCGCTGTTCTCTGCGCTGAACTTCTGACCGCTCAGGACTATATCAAGGCAAAATAGACCTTTATATGCGACAGGCATTATAAGCAAAAGCTGTCTGTAAAGCATAAAAAGCAATGATCTGAGAATCCTATATAAGATCTTATATAAGAATAGAGAAAAATAAGCCCCGATGATCACGGGGCTTATTCTTTATAGCCGGTCCATGAATTGAACACCGGATTGTCTGCATATAGAACAAAAACATGATCTGCCTAGGAGAGGGAGGAAAAATGCTCTTGAAGATGCTCTTATCTGCACAAAACCAGATTAGCGACCCGGCCAATATGGCTAATATGGCCGATAAAATACAGGATAGTATACTTGCTAAAACACACTTGGAAACTTTTTCCCTGGATATGCTGACAAAAGCAGGGGAAGCACTGGTAACTTTTCTTGGCAAAATTGTGATTGCCATACTCATCCTGATCATCGGATTCCGCCTGGTCCACCATACTGTAAGAGTCCTGCGGAAAATATTTGAAAAATCAAAAATAGACCCTACCCTGGAGACCTTTCTCCTTTCCTTTTCAGGAATAGGAATGAAAGTCCTGGTGGTATTCGCAGCCATAGCCGAACTGGGGATCGGAGTATCCTCCATACTGGCCCTGGTAGGATCCGCCGGACTTGCCATCGTCTTATCCCTCCAGGGATCCCTGTCCAATATAGCCGGCGGTGTCGTCCTTCTATTTGTCAAACCCTTTGAAGTAGGAGACTATATCGCAGTCCAGGATTCGGACAAAGAAGGAACCGTCAAATCCATCGGAATCCTCTACACCAGGCTGCTGACTCTGGATAATCATCTGGTTATGATTCCCAACGGATCTCTGGTGAACGCCACCATTGAAAACCTTACCCATCAAAGAGAACGGATGGAAGAGATCATCGTAGGAATTGAGTACTCCGAAGACATCCAGCGGGTAAGGGAAGTGATACAGGAAGTGATTGAAAAAGATCCGGACTATCTGCCTGAACACAGCACGAATATCTTCGTAAAATCCTACGAAGAAAGCGCCATCAACATAGCCGCCAGGTACTGGGTCCTGTCTGAAAACTACTGGCCATCCCGATGGCGGTCACTGGAGAATATCAAAAACGCTTTTGACAAGAATAGTATAACCATTCCCTTTAATCAGGTTGATGTGAATTTTTACAATCAGCGATCCACTTCCTGTTGATTTCAATGACCTGCTTCATGGCTTCCGGTCCCGGTGCGCCCAGGGTCTTGCGCCGGTTTATGCAGGTTTCAATGGAGATGGCCTGATAGATGTCTTCCTGGAATACAGGGCTGATGGCCTTGTATTCGTCGAGGGTCATCTCGTCGAGGGAGATTCCCTTGTCGATGCAGTACAGTACCAGTTTGCCGACGATGCCGTGGGCGTCGCGGAAGGCTACGCCGTGGTTGACCAGATAGTCGGCTGCGTCGGTTGCGTTGGTGAATCCTCTGGCTGCGCTTGCTTTCATGGCTTCTTTGTTGAAGTGAATGGTTTTTAACATGCCGTGGAAGAGGGCGATGCATCCTTTAACGGTGTCGTAGGCATCGAAGGTCAGTTCCTTGTCTTCCTGCATGTCTTTGTTGTAGGCTAAGGGGATTCCTTTCATGGTGGTCAGTATAGAGAGGAGAGCCCCGTATACTCTTCCGGTTTTTCCCCTTACCAGTTCGGCTATGTCGGGGTTCTTCTTCTGGGGCATGATGCTGCTTCCGGTGCTGTAGGCGTCATCAATTTCAATAAAATGGTATTCATTGGAGTTCCATATTATGATTTCCTCGCAGAAGCGGCTTAAGTGCATCATGATGATGGAGAGAGCACTCAGAAGTTCAATGACATAGTCCCGGTCGGATACGGAGTCCATACTGTTGAGGGTGGGTCCGTAAAAATCCAGGAGCTGTGCTGTCATTTCCCGGTCCAGAGGGTAGGTGGTCCCAGCCAGGGCCCCTGAGCCTAAGGGACAGTAGTTCATCCTCCTGTAAATGTCACTGAGACGGTCATAGTCTCTTTTGAACATTTCCATGTAGGCTCCGATGTGGTGGGCCAGGGTGACCGGCTGGGCTTTCTGCAGGTGGGTAAAGCCCGGCATGGCTGTGTGGATATGTTCTTCCATCAGTTTCTGGCAGCTTTCGATCAGAGAGAAGACCTGGTCCCGGATGGACAGTAATTCGTCCCGGCTATATAGTTTCATATCCAGGGCAACCTGATCGTTTCGGCTTCGTCCGGTGTGGAGTTTCTTGCCGGCTTCCCCGATCCGGTCTGTGAGTACGGCTTCTGTGAAGCTGTGAATATCCTCATATTCTTCCGTGATCTCAAGACTTCCATTCTCCACGTCACGGAGTATTCCTTCAATTCCTTCCAGAATCTGATCCAGTTCTTCCTGGGTCAGTATCCCGATGGAAGCCAGCATTTTGGCATGGGCCATACTGCCTTCCATATCCTGGCGGTAGAATTTTTTATCAAAATCAATGGATGCGTTGAAACGGTAGACCAGCTGATCGGTTTCCCGCGTGAAACGCCCTCCCCATAATTGGGCCATAATTGTCTCCTTTTTCTTATTTCTTCTTTTCTATTTCCTGCATTTTCAGGGCACGTACTTTGGAAGGAAGACCAAAGAGAGTGATAAAGCCTTGTGCATCATGGTGATCATAGAGGTCGCCGGTTGTGAAGGATGCCAGGGATTCACTGTAGCGGCTGTAAGGTGATGTGGTGCCCTTCTTGATGATGTTGCCCTTGTACAATTTGAATTTCACTTCCCCGCTTACGTATTTCTGGGTAGATGTTACAAAAGCCTGGATGGCTTCACGCAGGGGAGTAAACCATTTCCCTTCATATACAAGCTGGGCAAGGCGGTTTCCCATATCCTTCTTAAGGGCCATGGTGTCACGATCCAGTACCAGCTCTTCAAGCTGCTGCTGAGCCTCGTAGAGGATGGTTCCGCCGGGAGTCTCGTAGATTCCGCGGGATTTCATGCCTACTACCCGGTTCTCCACGATATCAACGATGCCGATTCCGTGCTTTCCGCCAAGTTTATTTAAAGTGCGGATGATATCAGCCACTTTCATTTTCTCCCCGTTAACGGAAACCGGCACCCCGGATTCAAAGGTCATCGTGACGAATTCTCCCTGGTCTGGAGCCTTTTCCGGAGTCACGCTGAGGACCAGAAGATGGTCATAATTGGGAGCCAGAGAGGGGTCTTCCAGTTCCAGACCTTCATGGCTGATGTGCCAGAGATTACGGTCACGGCTGTAGCTGGAGTCCGCTGAGAAGGGAAGATGAATATCGTGGGCTTTACAGTAATCGATTTCATCCTGGCGGGACTTCATGGTCCATTTTTCATCACGCCATGCAGCGATGATTTTTAGATCGGGGGCCAGGGCCTTGATGCCCAGTTCAAAACGGATCTGGTCATTTCCCTTGCCGGTTGCTCCGTGGCAGATAGCAGAGGCACCTTCCTTGCGGGCAATCTCCACCAGCTTTGCCGCGATTCCGGGGCGGGCCATGGAAGTTCCGAGGAGATATGCGTGCTCATAGACCGCGCCGGCCTGCACACAGGGCATGATGAAATCTTCACAGAATTCA
>CADBME010000097.1 GCA_902795715.1 uncultured Lachnospiraceae bacterium
ATATGTACTGTCACGGTTACGGATGCAAGGAAAGCAAAGGCACGGCGTTCCGTCTTTACAGCATTGTGTATGATGACAACCTTAAGGATTTCCTTAAAGGAAAAAACGCAAACTTCGCCGATGCCGCGCTTCGCATGGGAAATGTCTATGCGAAAGGAATCGGCAGGGAAACCGATATTCCCACGGCATATAATTATTACCTTCAGGCCGGCTATGCGGCAAAGCTCCGCTCCCGGGATAACTATTTCGGAGACGCAACCGTGGTTAAAAATATCCGGAAAGCCATGGAGGAGATGAAGGAACAACTGCCGAAAGACTTTTTTACGGAATTTGTCGACTACGGGGTCCCGTTCCTTTTCACAAAACTGGCATCGGAAAACAACCGGTGCGTACTCTCCCGCAGCATGAATGCAGAAGGCCGGATTGAGCTGACTGTCAAAAGAATTCCGACAAAATCTGTTCCGAAACCGGACGCAATTCTGGTAACAATTCCGCAGCTGTCATTCTGCGTCCGCACCGTAAAGGCGTCTTTTACGCTGGATGAAGATGCGAAGATCTGGTTCAAGGACAAAGCAGAGAAGGTCCGTTTCAATTTCTTCGGCTGGAACGATATTGAATCCCGTTTTGAATTCTTTTACGACGAGAAACTCGTTGCCTGGGTCAGGTCCGGGATTTACCGGTTTGTCAGAGCGCCGAAGGGGAAAAGGGGAAAATATTAAGAAAACATAACAAATCTTTTTTACGGAGTGGTTCATACCAAGTAAAATCAGCAAAGCAAGGAGCCAATTATGAAACTTTTTTCTGTAACATGTCCGAATTGCGGAGGTAAATTAGAAATTACGCCGAATTCAAAAATGGTGACATGCGAATACTGCAAATGTGATTTCATGATTGATGATGAAATAAAATGTGTGCGCCTGGATAATGCGGAACAGGCAGGTTATTATTTTGAAAGAGGACGGCAACAGGCGTTAAAGGATATTGAAGAAGAAAAGCAACGTAAGTTGCAAGATATGGAAAAAGAAAAAACAGAAGCCGCAAAGGCTGCTACCCAGGCGGTTTGCACGGCTTGTGGTGAAAATATTATTGTTGATAAAAGATACGAAGATGCTACGTGTTGTTATTGCAATCAGGTAATAAAAGTGTTGCCTGCCATTGATTTACTGAACGGTTATACTAAAGAAAACGAACTGTGTTATGATGAGGCGATCATATTCTTCCGTAAGGTGCTGTCAGCCTGTCCAAATAATAAGTTTGCCATCGAAGGCATACGGCGCGTAAAAGAAAAAATAGCGAATCACGTGTATATCAATACAGAAAACCTTAATGCTTTTGGCAAAAATGATTTGATTGCATTCCGGCGTGACAAGGTTACGTTTACCAAACCGGAAGGAGACACCGTAGACTTTTATTACAAGCATATGTCAGAAGTAGGCGCAGGCATGTTTTATCTGCCTGAATTTAGTTATCCGGGATATGGCAGGCCTATTGTTTTTTGCACAACGGTAGATAATGACCAAATCCTGGAGTTTATACTGAATGCGCAAAAGGGGATATACCCATCTTTCCTATGGAAACCTCTGTATAAGCAATGAAAAAGTTTGTAGAAAAGCAGGAACGTTGAAAGGATTGTGTTCCAAGGGGTGAGATGATTGTGGGGAACAACTGTGAATATTGTGATGCGCCGTTAAACGAGGGTGCTAAGTTCTGCTCGAATTGCGGCGCGCCTGTGAAATATAAGCAAAGTGTGCAGCGTAGCATAATTCATACAGAACAGGTTGATTTTGGCCCGGAACCTTCTTATGATGCGGCAGTTGAAAGCGAGCCTTTGGAAGTAACGCCATATGAGCCGGATAAAGATATTAAATCCATGTTTCTGCGTTACGATAATCGCCTGAACCGCCAACGCTTTATACTGCGCAGCTTAGGTGTTTTTATAGTAGTGTTTGTGATTGCAGTTGTTCTGTTTTCCATCGCTGAAATTTCACAAAGTGAGGTTATTTATTCGTTTGCCACAATTGTATCTCTTATGTTTATGATCCCGAGTTTTATGCTGATAATCCGCCGTCTGCACGATTTGAATCGCCCAGGTTGGTGGTGTATCGGCGCAATTATTCCCATAGTGAACATTGTTTTTGCAGTTTATCTCATGGTATTTATAGGTACGAATGGGCCGAACCGATATGGACCGGACCCATTATATGAAAAGTGATCCGCATTATTCTTTGCAGAGGGGGGATCTGGCCATGGGCATGACAATCAGCGAAAAAATCCTGGCGCACGCTTCCGGAAGGGAATGCGTGCAGGCCGG
>CADBME010000098.1 GCA_902795715.1 uncultured Lachnospiraceae bacterium
ATTACTATTTATGGTGACGGAAGCCAGACACGTTGTTTCTGCTATGTAGATGATATGATAGAAGCTTTCATCCGTATGATGAATAATCCGCAGGGATTTACCGGGCCGGTAAACCTGGGAAATCCGGTAGAGATGACAGTGAAAGAACTGGCGGAAAAAGTAATCCGGTTAACCGGATCTGCGTCTTCTCTCGAATACAGGGACCTTCCGCAGGACGATCCTGTACGGCGTAAACCGGATATTTCCCTCGCAAAGAAAATGCTGGGGTGGGAACCGGAGATTCCTTTGGAGAAGGGATTGGAAGAAACGATTACATATTTTATGAATCGGAAAGAGAAATAGGATTTATGTTATTTACCAGCAGTGAATTTTTGTTAGTCTTTTTTCCCGTCGTTTTAATAATTAATTTTATATCACCTCGTAAAATCAAAAATCTGTGGCTTTTACTTGCCAGCCTGTTTTTTTATGCCTGGGGCGAGCCGGATTATGTTTTGATTATGCTGTTTTCAATAGTATTTAACTATCTAATGGCGTTATTTATTGAACGGCAGAACTCAAATATAACATTGAAAAGAATTCTGTTGGTAATTAGTGTTTCCGTGAATTTAGGGGTTTTAGCAATATTCAAATACATGAATTTTATTGTTAAAACGATTCATGATTTATTCCCTGTGACAAAAGAAAGTTTAATAGTGCCTGAAATAGCGTTGCCTATCGGAATTTCTTTTTTTACTTTTCAGGCGCTCAGTTACGTGATAGATGTATATAGAACGATTCCGGCTCAAAAAAATATTGTGGATCTCGGGTTGTACATTTCTTTCTTTCCTCAGTTGATTGCAGGTCCGATAGTGCGTTATACAACGATTTCGAATCAGATTACGAATCGAAAAGTAACGACAGATATGTTTTCTAAAGGCGTTATCAGGTTTTTAGAAGGGTTCAGCAAGAAAATAATATTGGCAAATACTTTTGCAATAGTAGCCGATTCGACGTTTTCTTCTAACCCTAATAATAGTGTGTGTATGGCCTGGTTAGGTGCTGTTTGTTATATGTTGCAGATTTATTTTGATTTCAGCGGTTATTCTGATATGGCAATCGGGTTAGGTCAGATGTTTGGCTTTCAATTTTTAGAAAATTTTAATTATCCATATATTTCAACAACGCTGACTGAATTCTGGAGAAGGTGGCATATTTCGTTAGGTATCTGGTTTCGTAATTATGTGTATATTCCCCTGGGCGGTTCCAAAGTTAAGACAAAAAGAAGGCTGGTTTTGAACTTACTGTTTGTCTGGCTGCTTACAGGAGTCTGGCATGGGGCTAACTGGACTTTTATAGTTTGGGGTGTTTTACATGGACTCGTTATAGTAATGGAAAAACTGGCCGATATTCCCGGAAAAATAGAATGTTGTGTTCTGCCGGTTCGTTCTTTATACCGCTTTTTTACAATTATGACTATAATTATGGGATTAGTTTTGTTCCGTTCGGATTCATTAGCTAATGCAGCGCTTTATTTAAAAACCATGTTTGGCGCTTCAAACAGTGTTTTTGCAGACGGTAAGTTTTGGTTTAACCTCAGGGAATATAGTTTCTTCCTGATAACGGGCATTTTATGTTCTGCTCCTTTTTACAAAACTATTAAAAACAGATTAGGATCAAAGAATCCAAAGATAATGGTACTTGCAGACAGTTGTTACTATATTTTTCAGCTTTGTTTGTTTGTGATCAGCTTCTCATTTTTGGTGATGAAAGCACATAATCCTTTCATTTATTTTAATTTTTAAAAGAAGGTCATCAGATGGGTTTGACTATACAAAAAGTACGGGCTGCAGTGGCTGTATTATTTCTAATTTTAATAGGGGTTATGTCTTTTGCCAATAAAGGGCTTCTAAAAAAACCGGTAAGCCGTTTCATACTTGGAAAAACTGGTTTCAGAAAGACAACCGAAGCGATAACTTCAAATCTTGTCTCGAATCAATTGAGATTTAAAAACCACTTTATTAATTTGAATGGTTTCTTTGCGCGAATCAGTGGAAAAAGAAAATGTAATGATGTTCTTTTACTTGCTGATAATACATTGACATTTGATGATGACAATACGGACTGGGGGAAGCAATGGAAAACAGAGTTAGCAGTAAAAAAGACAATTGAATTAGCAAAATTTTCTAAACAACTGGGCATACCGTTTGTTTACATTGTAACTCCATATAAGGTTTCCATTTCCCAGGATAATGTTCCCAAGGGAATTTATAATCCAATTAATAAAATAACGGATGATTTTTTAAAAGAGTTATCTGCTGCGGGGATTCCGTCTTTGGATTTACGCCCCCGTTTTTCTGTAACTTCTGAACAAATCAGGAAATATTTTTTCCAAACGGACCATCATTGGACACCCGACGCAGCATTTTTGGCATATCAGGACATTATGTCTGAAATAGAAAGAATTGATTTGAAAGCGGGAAAGATTAAAAGTAGTTACTTGAGTATTGATTTATGGAAACGATATGAAAAAAAAGAGTGGATATTAGGCAGTCACGGAAAAAGGGTAGGGACTTGTTTTGTCGGTGTGGATCCTCTGATTTATTATGTACCGCGCTTTGCAACAAAGATGTCTGCCATAATGCCGAATGAGAGAATTATGTATAAAGGCGATTATACTGTTGTGAATATAAGGGAAAAGTACATTCAGAAAAGCGACTATTTCAATCTTTTTCCGGAATGTTTATACATTGGTGGTAACTATCCCCTTGTACATCATTATAATTATAATGCGCCGAATAAGGCAAAGATGTTGATAATACGGGACAGTTTTGGTTTGCCCCTGGAGGCATTTATGTCAACAGAATTCTCTGAGGTTGACACATTGGACTCACGTTTTTATAGAGCATCAACCATTGCTGAATACATTCAGTGGACCAGGCCGGACCTGGTGCTGTTAATCCGTTATACCCGTTCGACAGGTGATCCTGCCTTCAGGTTCGATAATTATATTAATGATAACAGACGTTCTTATCTTGATAAAAAGGTATTATTAAAAGATCACAATGTTTCGCTGGCTGCGTCTCAAAGCAATCATAAATTCGCTAAAATTCCCGTTTCGTTGCAAGCAGGAAAAACATATTCTGTATCATTAAAAGATATAATAATTACTAAGGGAGAAGCAGACGGGATTAGTGTTGTATTATATGATTTCAAAAAGAAAAGGGTCATAAATCAGGGTATTTTTGACGTAGAATTCTGCAATAAAAACCATGACAGTGTCAAGTGGACTTTTAAGGTTCCTAAAGAGAAGTGTGAATACGCGCTTTTAATTTATGCGGGAATTTCCGGTAAAACGAAAAATACGGGTGTCGATTGTTCGGGAATCAACGTAATTTTATTTGAGGCGGGATAATGATGCAGGAGGTGGAGATGAATGGATATCGCAAAAGTTTCGAAAGGATTCGTTACAATTGCGACCGGGAAAGAAGAGTATTATCGGCTGGCGCATAATTTACTTCTTTCATATAGATATTTTGCGAAGGAACCATTACCTTTCGCTTTGCTCTGTGACAGGGAAAATGAATACACTTCTGATTTCGATCAAGTCGTATTGATTGATAAGCCTTACCACTCGTATCAGGATAAATTTCGTTTGCTTGACCTGGCGCCGTTTGAAGAAAACATTTCTATTGAAGCTGACAGTCTTGCTTATAAAGATTTAAACGGGTTATGGGAAATATTTGAAGGCTGTCCTCCGTTTTGCACGCTTGGGACGCGGTTATCCTTGCAGTCCGAAAAAGGTTGGTTTAAATGTCGCGATATTGGTGAGTTTCAGAACATGGTTCACTTTTGCATCGTGTTTCAGGGTGGTGTGTATTATATCAGGCGAAATGGTATAGCGTTCTTTTCAGAAGTAAGTGAATATATTTGTAAAAACTACAGGAAATACCGTTTTAAATATTTCTCTGAACCCTGGGATGCTCCCCAGGATGAAGCCGTATTTTCCCTTGCGTCGGCTATCTGTAACTATCCTCCGCAGATGGACTGGAAAAAGGTGTTTTGCTACCTGCCTATGGCAGATATTCAAAGGGCTGATATCAGTAATGGCCTTTTGGAATACACCATGACAAGAGATTCCGGGACTTATTTTTATAATGACAAATTCCTGGTCCATTTTGGAACGGAAGCTACCCGTGAGGCTTTATATAAAGAACAGGTTGAGTTACTTTATTCAATTATAAAAAAGGGACAGTAATTATTATGATGAAAGTTGCTTTGTGGGGATACGGAAAATATGGCCGCCGGATGTATGAGAGTCTGACCCGGTTTTGTTCCGATGAGTATGAGGTTGTCCGC
>CADBME010000099.1 GCA_902795715.1 uncultured Lachnospiraceae bacterium
TATGGTGTGACGCAGCATGGCTATGTCACGCCTGAAAAAGATGTCAAGATGAAAGATCCCGGGGCAAAGAAAAAAACCACCCGCTTCATAGATCTTTATATTCCTACGACAAAAGTATTGATTGAGCAGAAAGGCATTAAATGTAATTTAGACACACCGGAACAGCGTGGTGTTGATGCGTATGGGAATCCTCGTATGGTAACGCCCTATGAGCAGGCCCAAAACTATAACAACTGGCTTCCTACCCATCAACGTGCAAACTGGATCGTTACCTGTAATTTTGCGGTTTTCCGTATCTATGATATGGAAAAACCGTTAGAAGCTCCTATAGAGATAAAATTGGAGGAGTTACCTGATCGTTTTCATGAAATGGACTTCCTGATAGATGCAGGAATCAGCCATATTGTCCGGGAATTTAATCTTTCCATAGGGGCAGGAGCTTTGGTTGGAAAGATGTATGACTCTTTACATAAGCAGTATGCAAATCCCAACTCCGCTGAAACGCTGCACAGTCTGAATGTCCTTTGCGTAAGGCTGGTATTTTGTCTTTATGCAGAAAATGCCGGTCTTTTTAAGGAACATGATTCTTTCAGGAAATTTATTGCTTCTTATCGTCCAGAAAACCTGCGGGGCGGTTTAAGAGACCTGTTTGCGATATTGGATACGCCGGTTGACCAACGTGATCCGGACGATGAGGAGAAACTATTATCTTTCCCTTATGTTAACGGCGGACTCTTCAACTCTTCACAGAAAATCAAAATCCCGCGGTTTTCACAGGAAGCTTACGACATCCTTCTGCATGACTGCGCTGAAAATTTTAATTGGGCGGGGATTTCACCCACGATTTTCGGGGCTGTTTTTGAAGGCACGTTAAATTCCGAAATACGGCGTCAAAGCGGGATGCACTATACTTCCATTGAGAACATTCATAAAGTAATAGACCCTTTGTTCCTGGACGAATTAAGAGAAGAGCTTAATGAGATTGAGGACGAAACATCAAAAGTTAAGCGGAACCAAAAACTTGATGCATACCAAAACAAGCTGGCCTCCCTGCATTTTCTCGATCCGGCCTGCGGCAGCGGCAACTTCCTTACAGAAACATATCTTTCGCTTAGAAAATTAGAGAATGAAGCCTTACGGGTTCGCTATAAAGGCGAAATGTTTCTTGGTGTGTTAGAGAACCCAATCAAAGTATCCATATCGCAGTTTTATGGCATTGAAATCAACGATTTTGCGGTAGCCGTAGCGAAAACTGCCTTGTGGATAGCCGAATCACAGATGATGCAGGAGACAAGAGAAATTGTTACTGTAGATGAGGATTTTCTTCCGTTGAAAACAAATGCCGGAATCCATGAAGGCAACGCCCTGCGCATGGACTGGAATGACGTGGTACCCAAAACAAAACTGAATTATATCATGGGTAATCCCCCGTTTAGTGGCGCACGGTTAATGGGAGAGGAACAAAAAGAAGACTTGCTTTATGTTTTTGGCAAAGACTGGCACAATGTCGGCAATTTGGACTACGTGACGGGATGGTATAAAAAGGCTGCCGATTTTATTAACGATACAGAGATTCATTGTGCTTTTGTTTCCACAAATTCTATTTCGCAAGGCGAGCAGGTACAGATTTTATGGGAAGAATTGTTTAAAAAGGGAATTGTTTTTAATTTTGCATACCGAACGTTTAAATGGGATAGTGAAGCGGTTTCCAAAGCAGCAGTTCATGTAGTAATTATCGGTTTCTCTTATGCACAGCTTTCAGCGCAATGGAATAAAAATTTACAGTCTGTCCCTGCAAAGCGAATTTTTGACGGGGATAGTGTACAAAATGTATCCAACATTAACGGCTATCTAGCAGACGCGCCGAACATTTTTATTAAAAGCAGAGTGACTCCGCTATGCGATGTTCCTAAAATTGGAATAGGTAATAAACCGATAGATGGTGGTAATTATCTTTTTAAAGAAGATGAAATGCGGGAGTTTATAGCAAAAGAACCTGCATCTGAAAAATATTTCCATCCCTGGTTTGGTTCAGATGAATTTATTAAGGGTAAGAAACGATATTGTTTATGGTTAGGAGATGTAAATCCTGTTGAAATTTTGAAATTGCCGGAATGTCGGAAACGCATTGAAGCAGTACGAGATTTCCGTTTGCAGAGCAAGAGCGAAGGAACACGAAAAATTGCGGATAGACCGACGAGATTTCACGTGGAAAACATGCCGAAAGGGAGCTACATTTTAATTCCACGCGTTTCATCTGAAAATCGAAAATATATCCCGATAGGCTTTATGCCGAGCAATGCAATTTCAAGTGATTCAGTTCATATAATTTCTGATATTTCCATTTATGTTTTTGGCGTTTTGACTTCTAATGTTCACATGGCTTGGATGCGAACTGTTGCAGGGAGATTAAAGAGTGATTATCGTTACTCAAAAGATATTGTCTACAATAATTTCCCGTGGCCAACCCCTACCAAAGATCAAAAAGCTAAAATTGAAAAGGCTGCGCAGGGTATATTAGATGCAAGAACAAAATACCCGGAAGCATCGCTAGGTGATATGTATTCAAACATGGATCTTTTTACAGAATTGAAAAGCGCCCACAAAGCCAATGACCGTGCCGTTATGGAAGCTTATGGCATGTGGGGTAAGATTCATTCCGAAGCAGAATGTGTAGCATGGCTGTTTAAGATGTATGAGGAATTGGCTAATTTGTAACTCTTACAAACCCGCACGTACGAAACCATGTGTACCATCCTATCATTCTATAATATAAAAATCCACTCAGCCTGAAAAATGACTGAGTGGATTTTTTCTGTCAGGAGCGTGTCGAGTTTCTATTATTGCCCTATCATATATCAAAAGCATTAAGTACCACGCCATTTAAAGGCTCTTCTGAAGCCAGCTTGCTCTGCTTCTGCTACGGTCATGGCAATAAACTCTTCTGGTGGTTCGATTTTAATATTCTCATACTGCTGATCAAACGGCAAATGATAAATCTTTTCCTGTGAACGTCGGCTGACATTGCACTTAACCATGGGATACAATTTCATTTCAACATTTTCATGTACTTCAATTCCTAGAGTTTCTGCAAATGATTTTGCTGTAGGAGAAAGTTTTGTTTTTGTGTAAAATACGGGAACAACTGTCCCGCTGTCTAATATTTTAACAATTTCGCCAATAGAACGACTGCCAGTACTTTCTATAATAAATCTAACTGTTGTACCGAAAAGCTGGTTAATATGATTTTCGTGAATCTCTTTTTTTGAAGACCAAAATTTGCACTGGACAATATGAGTTCTCTGTTTGTCAGGACTTATGCAAATCAAATCCCGACCCATATCTTCCACACCTTTATCAATTCCAAAGTACTCAACGTTCCAGCCTTTCTTTTCATATTCCCAATATCCTATAGATTTTTCATAATCCGCACCTATTTCAGTATGTGTTTTATTTTTTCTGTTCCAATAATTATCTAACGCCCGTTGATTCCGTTCGGTTACCGACAATGTTCTATACTCTGTATCTGTTATCCAGTAATGAGTACGGTCCCCTTTTTCGTCATCATAATCAGGAATATCAGGTTTTGCGGATATGGATTCGTTATCGTAATCTTTTAGAATTGGAAAGAAAGATTCATAAGCAAGAATCTTATATTGAAGATTTTTGTTTTCTATACGAAGATCACGCATTTCCCTTTTTCTGGCTTTTATAAAATCGGCAGCTTTTTCAGATTTGTACTTCCTCAATAAGAACCAGTTTGAAATCCGCTCATCTTGCGCTTCGTTAACATCTGCTACGAACGCGCTTAATACCGGTATTTCATTAACTTTTAGCCTTAATGTGTATTCTTCTGTTTCAGCTAAACTTTTTAAATTCTCTGCTTCTTGTAAATATCGATTTATCAATATATTTTTTAGTACAGTTATTAGGTATTTCTTTGTTAAATCTTTTTTTAAGGCTTCTGATTCTTTAAAAACGCTCTGCCGAAATTCTAGCATCTCTATTTTATGGTTTCTTTCTAGTTTTCGTTTTTCATATTCAAAAAGTTGTATTTTTTTACGCAGATATTCATCAACCCCAGTCTTATATGAATTTAGGCTATTTTCCCTATTATTCAACGATTCTGTTCTCGCCTGAAATTGTTGAACATAGTTGTCATGTTTTTCATTATATTGATGTACGATTTTTGACATTCTCTCGTTATAGTCATCTTCTAAACGGTCATTTTCCCTTTGGAGATTTTTGTATTTTGTTTTCAGCTCTTGTAATTCCACTTCTTGTTTTTGGAGTTCAGTTATCTTCGCCCTTAAGGTTACTTTTTCCATATCAAAATCATTTTCGTCACGTTTGGAAAACTTGCTATGGAAAATACAACCAACGATAAATGCTATAAAGATAATTACAAATTCCATAATCCCCAAAACATCCCTTTCAAAGTCTAATCATTTTGTTTATCAAATACCATTTTGGGTATACCGGCAAAACGGATAGTTGCTGCACCCATAAAACGTATTGTGGCCTTGACGTTTGACCAAAAATCCTCCGCACATCGGGCATTTCCGATGCTGTCGCAGGACAGATGTGTCATTCACCGTGTATTCGCAGCGCGGATAATTGCTGCAGCCGAGAAAATCCTTGTGCGTCGAACTGTTCTTTCTTACGACTAGATGGCCTGTCCTGCAACGGGGACAGGCTACTTTTTCTTCCTGATACTGCGAATCATGATGCACAATGCCGGCTTCTTCGGCATCCATAAACTCCTGGAAAAACTCAGAGGGAACTACATCGTCCACCAGTATATAAACCTTGTTCCTTGTCCTAGTCATAGCTACATAGAACAGGCGTCGTTCTTCCGCATACGGGTATTCGTCCGAATCCGTCAGCACAAGGCCCAGCAACGGGTCGTCTGCAATCTTGTTCGGGAACCCGAAGGTATCGTTTCGGAAATTAAGGAGCAGGACGTTGTCGGCTTCCAGTCCTTTAGCCTTATGCACCGTCATAAAGGTGATCGGCGTTTCAGGGGAATTTTTGTATATGACCTTGCCTGACTTTTGCAGCTGGAACAGGGATGTCTGCCTCAAGACCTCTGCATCGTACCGGGTACGGCCCAAAAACAGTACGGAAGAGGTCCTTCCATACTGTTTTATGATTTCATCCATAGCATACTGTATCCCCTGTGACGGGTCGTCCAGATAGCAGACAAACTGAAGCGGGATTTCCGTACGTTTAGCGGAACGCAAGCTCTTTTTGTACTGGCTGGGATTTTTCATGATGAAAGAGCCAGCCGCATCAATCAGCTGCTGAGAGTTTCGGTATGTTTGTTCGATCCGGAGAATCGCTGGATGGGGGAAAAAGTCGCCAAACCGGGTGAACAACGCTATGTCGCTTCCGGCAAAACGGTAGATGGACTGCCAGTCGTCACCCACACACAGCAGTTTCGCCCCGGTCTGTTCGATAATCGCCTTTATCAGCCTGAAGCGGGAAACAGATATATCCTGATACTCGTCAATGATGATCCATTTATAAGGATGCACCTGGAACCCGTTGTTTACCAAGTCCGTAGCCTTGTTGATCATATCCGAAAAGTCGATGGCGTTGACTCCCGCAAGATATTTGTTATAGGCCGTCAGGATAGGTTTGATGATTTTCAGGAAAAACCGTGTGCGCTCTTTGTAAAAATAGTTCTGCTTTACCGTGCCGGA
>CADBME010000100.1 GCA_902795715.1 uncultured Lachnospiraceae bacterium
CCACCGTACCAGGTGTTGAGAATTACCTGCTCACGGCTGCTGATGTTGAAAGCTGCAACGGTACTGGAGTTCAGTCCCATCTCTTCCCAGTTCTCTGCCTCTGCCTTGGAAGCATTGTATACTACAAAATCAGGCTCGAAGGAGGCCAGTTCCTCTTCTGTCGGCTGGATAAACATATTTTTAATAAAATGAGCCTGCCATGCAACTTCTACAATAAAACGAATGGCCATGCGGGTGTCAGGATTGGTTCCGCAGAAGGCATCCATGACAAATAATCTCTTGCCGCTTAACTCTTTTACAGCAGTTGCCTTTACTTTTTCCCAGACTTCAACAGACATGGGATGGTTGTCGTTCTTGTAATCATCGGAAGTCCACCATACCGTATCTTTTGAATTTTCGTCCATAACGATATATTTATCTTTGGGGGAACGGCCGGTATAGATGCCGGTCATGACATTAACAGCATCCAGTTCCGTCATCTGCCCCTTGTCATATCCTTCCAGTTCCGGTTTCATTTCTTCTTCGAATAAGAATTCAAAAGAGGGATTTCGGATAATCTCCTGTGCATTGCTGATGCCGTATACACTTAAATCGATGTTGCTCATATTCGCACCTCTCTTTCACGATTTTGAATCAAAGGATTAGTATGCCTTCATTTTTGCGGCAAACAAGCCACTCTTCACATTATACATAAACATGTGAGAAAATCAACTTTCTTTTTGCTGTTTTTATATGGCCGGCATTTCTTCAATAAATATATATAAAATATATACTATAAAAATTCGAGTGAAAAGTGCTTGACAAAAGCAAGATGTTAGTTTATTATAATATTAGTTAGTATATACTAACTTCAAAGATTTACCCTTTCTATAATGTAATGAAATACCCTGGAAAGAAAGTGCCTTGACCCTGAAGGCACTTTTTTTCTGTTCATTTTCGGGATCTGTCCCGGATTCCCCTGCTGCCTGACCAAAAATAAGTTTGGCATATCTGTTCTTTTGAGTTGAGCGATGGAAGGAATATGTGCTATCATGGAAAAAATACAGGATGAAGGAGAATAATATGAATCTCAAGAGAAGACTTTCTTTTCTGCCCCTGGTCTTATTGGCACTGTTTATCCTTGTGTCTCTGGCAGGATGCGGCAAAAAGGAGACCCAACCGGCTCTTACGACAGCAGAAACTGTGGACCAGACCAGTTTGATCGAGGCTTATACTGCTGCCTACGAAAATGTGGATTATCGGAAGATGTGGAGCTTTTGGCCTGCTCAGGTATTCGGGACAAAGGTCAGTATCCTGGCTGATATGAAGAAAGACATTTTCCGCAATTATTATAGTTCCAAAGCGACTCTTTCCTTGGACCGCGGCGAGATTACAGCCGGAGAAGAAGAAGACAAAGAAAGAATTGCGGCTTTTTTCTCCATGGCAGATATCCGCTATGTAACCGATGTCTATAAGGCTGATTACAGGGCTGTAGTCACGGGAGGAAAAAGGGATGGAGAGCTTTATAAAGAAGGAACCATCTATGCTTTCCGCCATAACGGCAAGTGGTACCTTTTTGATGATTAATGCATAAAACATGCATAAACAGGCGGGTGTTACATATTGATTACACAATTATATGTTAATATTAGTGTTTCAAGTGAATCTTTTGTGCAATGATTTTTGTGAACAGCACAAAAGATGAAAATATAAAAAAAGAACAGATCATTACTTCATGCGGCAGAGAAAAAAGAGCAAATCTGCTGCAAATCGAATTGATTTTTGACGGAGGTGTTGCGGTGAAGGAAAGAATTCTGATTGCTGATGATGATGAAAGACTGAATCGTATGCTTCAGGATATTTTTGAAATGGAGAATTATCAGGTTCTGACAGCATATGACGGGCACGAAGTGATAAATTACCTGCAAAAAAACAGGGATATTAAACTGGTGGTTCTTGATATTATGATGCCCGGGCTTGACGGGTGGGATATATTGGAATATGTCCACAGCCGGTTTGATACGAAGATTCTGGTCCTGACAGCTCTGGGTGATGAGCAGAGCGAACTGAAAGCCCTGCGTGCAGGTGCTGATGACTTTGTGTCCAAGCCATTTAGCAGAGCTGTCCTTCTTGAAAGAGCCAGAAGGCTGGTTCGGGAGAGAGTAGGAGAGGAAGAGCAGGATTATGTCTGTGGTGATATCCGGATTCGCCCTGTCTCCCACAAAGTTTATCTGGATGGCGAGGAGCTTTCCCTGACCATCAAGGAATATGAGCTTTTAAAGCTTTTGATGGACAACAGCGGTATAGTATTACCCAGAGAAGCGATTATTGAGAGAATCTGGGGCGTGGAGTACGATGGAAATGATCGTACTGTAGACACACATATTAAAATGCTCAGGAGATCCCTGGGGGATTCGAGCGGATACATTCGGACGGTAAGAGGTGTAGGCTACTATTTTGACGGAACGATTACCCGCCAGCAGCCGTGATGCCGGTGCGTGATTATGGATGAAAGATCATTTTATGTAAGGTCCGAGACCGATGTTCGCCTCCTTATGCTGGCACTTACGGTTGCTGTGGCTCTGGGAATTCTTTCTGTCATACTCTGGCTGTTTTTAAGACAACGTACCGTGAACCGGCTGAATGATATGAGTCGGATTACGGAGAAGATGGCCCGGCTTGAGTTTGATGAGAAGGTGGATTACCACGGCAGGGATGAGCTGGGAGTCCTTGCGGAATTTATTGACCGGATGTCAGATAAGCTGCAAAGCAGTATAGATGGCATGCAAAAAGAGCTTACCCGAAGAGAGAATCTGGTGAGAAATCTCGCCCATGATGTTCGAACTCCCCTGACGGTGATTCGGGGATATGCCGAGAGCCTGACGGCTCTGCATCCGGAGGATGAACGACTGAAACGGTACATAAGTGTCATCATTGACGAATGTGACCGAATGACAAAGATGTCTGAAGATTTACTTGAATTCATCGCAATCAGAGATCAGGAAGATTATTACACGATGGAGCTGATTGATGCCAAGGAGCTATTTGGCGAGTTTGTACGACGGCTGAATAATATTCATCCAGATATCATGTTCCTCATTGATTATGATCAGTGCCAGTTTGTTGCCAGTTGGGAATTACTGGAACAGGCTGTCTATAATCTGATGGAAAATGCGATCAAATACGGCAAGCAGAATGGAGTAGTCCAGCTGTACGGCAAGAAAGAAGATGAGTATTACCGGTTCAGTGTTGCCAATGAGGGGGAAGGGATTCAGGAAGAAGACCTTGAGTACATCTGGGATGCTTTCTACAAGGGAGATAAGGCCAGAAAAAGAGGCAACGGATTTGGAATCGGTCTGTCTATCGTCCGGGACATTGCCGTAATGCATAGCGGCGATGTAGATGCAATCAGCAGAGGAGGATGGACAACTTTGTCCTTCCGGATCCGACGAAGGCGACCGGAAGGAACAAAGAATAAAAAACTGAATCAGAATTCCCAGGAAGACGCGTCTTGATAGATGGCGTCTTTCTTTATGTCAGCAAGAATAGCAGACCGTCGGCTTCCGATGTGGAGAGATTGATTGTATTTGAAATAACGGTCACATCCATTCTCCGTGATAAAACGGGAAGCGGAAGGGTCCATGGTCAATTCCGTAACAAAGACAACCATTTCCTCCCCCTGACTGAATGCATTTTCCATGAAGTCAAAGGCATGGTCCAGACCGGCCATGGCCAGATCTACCGCCTTGTCCTGGTCCTGGCACTGCCGGTCAAAATGGCCTTTTACTGCCATAAAGGCTTCTTTTGGTGATGAGGCTTCATCAGGACTCCAGCTTGCCAGCAGAGACAGAAGTCTGGCGTGAAAGGTGGATTCTTCGGCGTTTATCAGACCGGTCTTTTCGGACTGAAGCCGGCTCTGCCTCTTTTGATCTATGAGAGACCGGTAAAGTCCTTCATCAGCAGTCCGATCTCTAAGACCTTCTCTGTATTCTTTCAGGAATTGATAGGCTTCCCTGGTCATATCACACTCGGCAAGAGCCCGGGACAGGTAAGTATGCAGACCGTCATGCAGGAGCTCTACCAGAGAGAGCCGCTCATCGAATGATGCATGGAAGAGGCGGGCATAGATGCCGGATCCGGCCTGTCCTGCCAGAATCCGGCTGATGTCATAGTCCCCTCTGTACTTTTGATATAGATCGTAGTAGGCAGCCACATCCATAGCAATCTCCCTGTGCTGTAGAAACTGACCGATCACGGATTCATTGACCGGCAGATCCAGTTCTTCATAGACACGAATCAGACGGCTTAAATCTTCCCACCCGCGGGCAGTGACAAATTGAAGGCCGTCTACGTCGCTTTCCACACGATAGAAATTGCCGGGTCTCAATTCAAGATAGCTCAGGATAAAGGGGTGGATATTGACTTCCCGGGCATACTCTCTGAAAACAGCCAGGTCGGCATCCACATCCATGCGGCGGACCCGGTCAAGGGTTACAAAATCCAGATCGTGGACACTTCGGTTGTATTCCGGGGGATTACCGGCGGCAACAATGATCCAGCCTCTGGGAACGGACTGGTTTCCGAAAGTTTTACACTGGAGAAACTGGAGCATGGTAGGGGCGAGAGTCTCGGAGACGCAATTGATTTCATCGATGAAAAGAATGCCTTCCTTTTTTTCGGTATCTTCCATATATTGATATATGCTGGCAAGAATTTCGCTCATGGTATATTCCGTAACGGACCAGGTCCTTCCCCCATACTGTTTTTCCTTTATAAAAGGAAGGCCCACTGCACTCTGTCTGGTGTGATGGGTGATGGTGTAGGAAACAAGGCCAATTCCACATTCCCGGGCAATCTGCTCCATGATCTGTGTTTTTCCGATTCCGGGAGGCCCCATGAGGAGGAGGGGACGCTGGTGGATTTCCGGTATATCATAATGACCGTATTCATTTTTTTTCAGGTAGGCTTCCACCGTGTTCCTGATATCTTCTTTTGCCTCTTTGATATTCATTTATCCTTCTCCTTTCATCCTGAAAAAACATTTTCCGTAAGTTGCTATACACAGCCCTGCCATCGATCAGGCCACGGGCCATTAATAGTAACTGCTTTCCGTAAGTTCAAACTTCATTGCCCAGGCAGGCAGGTTTTCCGGAGCCTGCTGGTCGTAAAAGACAAAGGCCGTCGAAAAGGGTGGCGGAGCAGCAGGGAAGATTCCCTTCCCGTCTGTGAAATAGATAAGGCCCTGTAAATCCCGGATTTCTCCTTCTTTTATCTTTTGAAGCAGATAGCGGAAGGCCGGACGAAAATCGGTACCACCTCCTCCGACCAGGCGGAAAGAAGACAGGAGGCGGCGGATATCTCTGTCCGATGTGATTAGGATATGGTCCTGCACTTTATTATCGCACTGAAGAATATGTACTATGCTTTTTTCAAAAAAATGATCTTTTTCCTGGAGTATTTCAAAAGTCCGTTCAAGGAAATGACGGACAAGGTCACCACTTGTGGAGAAACTGGTATCGATAACGATGACGAATTCCCTGATCTTTTTGACTTCCCGGCTTTCAAGAGGTTCGATCAGGGGGAGATTGCCGTAGAGTCTCAGACCATAGGAATAAAAGCCCGGATCAAATTCATCGGGGTTGATATGGAGTTCTTCCCGAAGGACCGTGAAGCGGTTTAAAAAATCTTTATAAGATCGGCGGTGTCTCCCTGATTGGATTTGGACGATAAAGCGATCTGCCTGATCCGACTTCTCCCTACCGGTGACAGACAGGTCCTGCTCGGTTCTCCGCCCGATCTGCTCCCACTTGGAAGAAGCCTGTGCGGCAGAGGGGGATGCTTTCTCATCGCCCGGCCAGAAGCGGTGATCATCTACATAGAATTCTCTGACCAGGTCAAAAATTTCTTGCTCGGAGAGGGAAGAAATACTATTGAGAATAGAATCATAGATCAGAGGAGCCGCAGCCGGCTTGCCGGATTCTCTGATTTTTTCATACAGTCTGGTCCGGATCCCCGATTTGATTCTTTTAACGCTGGTTTTTCCCAGGGAATCAATCAGGCATTCGACAGCAATGTCACAGGAGAGGTTCCAAAGACGGATGTCTCTTCCCTTTCTCAGCCAGAGATGGCGGAAAATGCAATGAAGCACGACATGAAGATATGCCCGGTTCAGGAATACAGGATTGTCAGGGAAAAGACGAATCAACTGTTCATGACTGTAGTAAAGGGTCAGGCCATCTGTGGCAAGGGTGCGGATCCTGTCATTTTTCCGGGGTTCAAGTGAAGCAACAGCCCGGTCCAGATAACGGAAATCCAGATAGAGTTCATCCCGGATCAGATTAAGAATACGACGGTCGATATCCTGGCCGTCTGCCAGGATCCGGGAGGGTTTTTCTTTATTATCCGATAACTGAGGAAGGCTTTGCTTGTCATTCAGGTAATCCATTGTGAACGATCCTCTCAAAATTAAAAATCCATATCGAAATCAAAAACCGGTTTGTGGTGAGCCCTGCTTATTTCTTCAGTAAGAATAGCACAGCCTTCGCTCCAATGGTCCCGGGATGCAAGAGTGTAGGCTGAGGAGAGGAGGCTGGAGCCCGGGGTGGTTTCCCGGCAAATGTAAGAAAGAAGAGAAGGATTTCTGGCTTCTATGGCCATGGAAAGACTTAGGCCTGCCCGCTCTTTGATTGCAGCCTGATAACGGGTTTTTGCAGTAGGGCTTAAAGCTGCAGGATAAAGAAGGCGGGAAAGGGCGATCCTGCAAAGGGATTCATCGGATTCCGTTACAAGTGCAGAAGAAAAGCACTGATCGTATTTATCAAAATCAAGGACTCCATCCCGAAAACACTTTCGCATCCGGTAGCCTTCACCATTAATGGTACGCGAAAAAAGATGGGCAGGTGTTACTTCATCAAGCCATTCATAGTACTCAGGAAAGAAAAGCATACTCCCTCCGGGGAAGGTGACTGTCAGATCTTCCGGCAGTCGTTCTAAGAGAAGGGGAAGGCCGGTAGACTGTCTGTCATCCGATCGGATTTCAAGGTGTCTCAGCTGGCGGCAGTTGGTGAAAACATCACTCCCGATCCCTCGTATTGCGGGGCCGAAGGAGAGACGAATCAGCTGCCTGCAGTTGTAGAAAGCCCCGTTGTGAAGTGTGGCAATCCGGGATGAGAGGCGGACACTTTCCAGATCCTCCCCCTGCAGGGGAGGCGGAAGCTGGTCTCTGCGGGGTGCCCCGGGATCTGACCACAGAAAAGTATCTTCCGGCAGGGGTTTTTCCGAAGCAGAAAAGCAATAGGGACCGATTTCAGTAACCCTTTTATCACCGATTGTATCCGGTATGGACAGATTGGACTGGTTTCCGAAAGCCCGGAGGACCCGTATGCCGTCCTTAGTCTCCTGGCAGAGAAGATGACTGACTGGCTGATAGTTCATAGAATCAGCTCCTTTTATTATTTAGAATATCTTTTATTCTTTTGTTCCTATCCTGTTATTCTTGTTCTAAAGATGCTTGCTTACCCGGTTTATACTTAGAAGGGTAGCATATAAAGAAAGGCTTTGCAAAGCCTAATCCATAAGCCTTGCAAAGCCGTACCTGGTCAGATTTGTACAGGAAGCTATTTAATGTCCTTGATTCGGATAATATAGGACACGGTTCTGTTATTGAGGTAGCCTTCCTGACGTTTTCCGTAAGATTTGTAGCGGGCACCGTCACTGTTTCCATAGGTAGCAATCTTTCCCTGGTCATACCAGAGACGTTTTCCGCTTTTTGTTTTTCCTGCGTAGATGCAGGCATGGGGGGTAGTGAAACAAGCCACATCACCGGGTTTCAATCTGGCATTTTTCGCCTTCTTGTATACACGGATTACACTAACTCTGTTTCCAAGACTTTTGCTGATCTTTCCGCTGCCTCTTACATAGAAGGTTTTTCCTTTATTGATGGCACCGTACTCCTGGAGACACCAGGAAACATATAAGGCACAGTTGCACTTTCTGCCGCTGCTTATTCCTTTCCTGAATGTGCTCTTGCATCCGCCGTTGGAGTAGTGGAATCCCTTTGTTTTCAGGGTTTTTCCTACGTTATTGCAGATGTTATACCACCGCTGGAGTTTGTTTACCTGTGGTGTAACTGCTGGTTTTTTTGCTGCAGGCTCCTGGTAGGTGGTCTTGATTTCGGAATTGTCGATCTCCTCCTGTGCATCGTCTGCACCCGGGGCGTAAATCTCCGTATCGTCGGTCGTCGCTGCAAGGGCCGCTGTCGGTGTATTGAACATGAAGCCGCCTGCGAAGACTGTAATCGCCACAAAGCATGCCATGAGTCTCTTATAATTCTTCACAGTTCTTCTCCTTTTTTAGCTGATTTTCTCAGTTTCAATTCGGATGGATCCAGCTGATTCATCCCTATGTCCTTGCCTATCTTACACTATCTATTAACAAAAGTCAAGGAATCGTTAACACTTTTGTAACAAATGGGAATTATTCCTGATATGATTTGTAATAAATATCAAATTATTATGTAAAAATAGGACATTTCTGTTATTTGTGATATGATAAAGACACACAAGTAAAACTATACCACATATGGGATGGGTGATGTTGCATAAAAATTCACTTCCATAATGGGATATACTAAGCATGTTTGCTGAAAATCGTCATAAGCCGAAAAGGAGGATTGAAAATGAGATACGGAAAATTTCTGCAGCCCGGAGGATGCATAGGATTTGCAGCTCCTTCTTTTGGTTGTAATATAGAACCCTACCGCAGCGGTTTTGACCATGCCATTTCCCGCTTTCATTCCATGGGATATGGTACCTGGTCCGGACCTAATGTGTATAAAGGAAGCGGAATCGGCATCAGTGCTTCGCCGGATGAGTGCGCCGCTGAATTTTCGGAAATGTTTTGCGGGGGGCAGGCCGATGTCATCATATCATGCGGAGGAGGAGAGCTCATGTGCGGAATTCTTCCCTATATAGACTTCGAGGCTATAGCTTCTTCGGATCCCAAATGGTTTATGGGATATTCGGATAATACCAACCTGACCTTTCTCCTGCCCACTCTGGCAGACACAGCAGCAATCTACGGTCCCTGCGCAGCGACTTTCGGCATGGAACCCTGGCATGAATCCATCCGGGATGCCTTTGATCTGATCTGCGGTAAAAAAAGAGAAGTGACCAATTATTCCATGTGGGAGAAAGAAAGCCTGAAAGATGAGGATCATCCCCTGGTTCCTTATCATCTTACCGAGCCTTTTTCCATGAAATGCCGGCCGGAGGGCAATAGCTCCTTTGGCGGACGCCTGCTAGGCGGGTGCCTGGATATCCTGCAGATCCTTTGCGGGACAAAATATGATAAGGTAAAGGAATTCAATGAACGCTACAGGGAAGACGGCGTCATCTGGTTCCTTGAATCCTGCGATCTTACGGTAATGGGAATGAGAAGAGCCATCTGGCAGCTTAAGGAAGCCGGATGGTTTGAGACAGCCAGGGGATTCCTTATCGGCAGGCCCTGGCATTACGGAGAAGACATGATGGGTCTTGATCAGTACCAGGCTGTGGCCCGGCCTCTTGAGGAGTTGGGGCTGCCTGTTATCATGGACCTTGATATCGGCCATCTTCCTCCTATGATGCCTCTGATCTGCGGGAGTCTGGCCCGTGCTGAGGCAGAGGATGGAGGAATCAGGATATCCATGGAACTGCTTTGACCATAGATGGAACGGTATAAAATGGATATAAAAAGAAGGAGACAGAGAAGCAATCCCTGTCTCCTTTCCTGATTAAAGTTTAAAGTGAAAAGTTAAAGGTTAAAGGCTTTTTATTCAGGCTCTTATTCGTCGGCCGGAGTATCTTTTTGCTCGGTCAGTTCTTCAATCATATTCATGATGAGTGCGATGGAATCCGTTAATTTGCTGTCACGCATGGTCTGTGAGAATTCCTCTCTTTCCTCGTAGACAAAGCGTACAGCGTTTAGCAGAGTATCGCCGGACAGCTCTTCTTCCTGAAGAACATAACTGTAACCGGACTGTTCAAAAGAAGCGGCATTCAGAATCTGATCCCCTCGGCTGGCAGCTGCAGAGAGGGGGATCAGGATGTTGGGTTTTTTAAGGGCCAGCAATTCACAAAGTGCGTTGGCGCCTGCCCTGGAAATGACCAGGTCAGAGATAGCAAAAAGATGGGGAAGTTCTTTGCGGGCATATTCAAACTGCATATAACCTGATTTAAGCCGGAGACTCTCATCATAATTCCCCTTGCCGCATAAATGAATAAGCTGGAAGTGGTCAGTCATAGAGTCGATATTATCCCGGATGGCCTGGTTGATGGCAGCCGAGCCGAGACTTCCTCCCATGATCATGACTACCGGACGGTCAGGGCTGAAACCACAGAGAGCGTAACCCTCTTCCTTGCTGCCGGAGAATAGTTCCTGCCTTATGGGGGAACCGGTCAGGACCGCTTTGCTTTCCGGAAGATGTGACAGAGTTTCCGGGAAATTACAGCAGACTTTTGTTGCCGCGGGAATGCAGATCTTATTGGCAAGACCCGGGGTAATGTCTGACTCATGGATGATTACCGGTACTCCTCTTCGCCTGGCAGCCAGGACGACCGGAACGGAGACGAAACCTCCTTTAGAAAAAACAATATCCGGTTTCAGTTTGCGGATCAGACCGGAGGCTTGCAGATATCCTTTGGCGACACGGAATGGATCCGAAATGTTTTTCAGGTCAAAGTATCTCCGCAGTTTACCGGAAGAAATACCGTGATAAGGTATATGAAGGTCACGGATCAGCCTTTTCTCCATACCGTTAACGGAACCGATGTACTGGATGTCAAAGCCTGCCTCTTTCAAAGCAGGAACCAGAGCCATATTGGGTGTAACATGACCGGCTGTACCACCTCCGGTCAGAATGATTCTTTTCATAATATTGATCGCACTCCCCTGAACTATTAATATATAGTAGTATAGCATTTTTTTACTATATTGGATAGATGAAAATCTTCAAAAATGTTAGAAATGAAACCATCTTTTTCTATCATATTTGATGACGAATGAGAAGGGATTATGGTATAATGCTAAGGAATTATACCCTTTACAGGGTGTATTCTGTTATTAATCGTAAAAAGGATTACAGAATAGAAGGAGCTGCAGTTATGGTTTGTATCGGTATTATCGGCGCGATGGAGCAGGAAGTATCGGCTTTGATCCGCCAGATGAAGGATATGGATATGAAATCCATAGCAAATATGGATTTTTACAGGGGAAATCTGTGGGGCCAGGATGTGGTCGTTGTAAAAAGCGGTGTCGGCAAGGTTAACGTGGCCATCTGTACACAGATTCTCGTAAATATTTACGAAGTTGACATGCTGATCAACACCGGAATTGCCGGAGGACTTCTCCCGGATATACATCCCGGGGATATTGTCATCTCCAGTGATGCCGTCCAGCATGATGTGGATGTGACAGGCCGGGGATTTGAACCCGGTGAAATTCCTTTTATGGAAACCTCTGTATTTAAGGCGGATCCGGAACTGATCGATATGGCCCAGGAAGCTTGCAGGATTGTGAATGAGGAGATCGGCTGTTTCGTGGGCAGAGTCGTTACGGGAGATCAATTCATCTCAGATAACAAGGTAAGAAGCCGGATCAGAGATGTGTTTGGCGCGGCATGTACGGAGATGGAGGGAGCTGCCATGGCACAGGTTGCATACCTGAACAAGATTCCCTTTGTCATTATTCGGGCTATATCAGATAATGCGGATGACAAAGCCTCCGCGACCCAGGAGAAATTTGAAGAACAAGCCGTCATCCATACGGTGAAGCTTCTGGCGGCAATGTTCCTTAAGATGAGCCGCTGATGAGAGGGAAGGGATTCTGGTCAGGCTGCTTCAGTAGTCTTCTTCGATAACCTGGAAGTCCAGGTAGTCGAAATCTATATTTTCTATAAAATTGTCCTGTGTGAAACGGGTTCTGGCGTGGCGGCGGAAATCACGCTTATTGTGGTCAAGCCAAAGGGGCTTTTCCAGATCAAAATCCATGCATGCTCTCTCAAGGGCTTCATAGACTTTAGCAGTCCGGGTCATGGACTGATCATAGTTTTCAATGACGGTATCAGAGACCAGATGACTGTTTTGCATCAGTTTGCACCAGATTCTCACGGGAAATCCTCCTTTCCTTACAGGCAGGATGAAGAGAAGCAGAGATTGAAAAAAGCCGGTATCAATAATAAAGGCTAGAACTCTGATTATAGTGGAACTGTCATAAAAAGGGATGGATTTATTGTATATGCTTCTACCCGTATTTGCAAATGAAAAGTTGGCCGGAATCAATACAATAGATAGAGTATTCAAGTTTTACAAAACAGGCTTGTCATTTGATATGATAGACCATATCACATATCAAATAAATGGAAAACGGGAAACAAAGCCGTTCAATGAATAAGAAACGGCCAATTGTCAGAGAAGATCCGAAACATTCTGAGGATAATTTCGGATCCTGAGCAGGGGAGTGCCGGGATGAGTTGGCAAGATAAACTCTGGGACGAATGGGAAATCATTTCCGAAATCGGTTCCGGAAGCTATGGAAAAGTTTATAAGGTAATGCGGCACGAGGGCAGCTATGTCAGCGAAGATGCGTTAAAAGTCATTTCCATACCCAGAAGCAAGGAAGAGATGGAAGCCCTTCGCAAGAAGAATATGTCCAGCCGTGAGATTTCGAATTATTTTTACAGCGTCAAGGGAAAGTTTACACAGGAATTTGCCCTGATGTCTGCCCTGAAGGGTAATTCGAATATTGTCAGCTATGAGAATCACAAGTTTGTGCCCAGAGAAAACGGGGTGGGATACGATATCCTGATTCTGATGGAGCTGCTTACCCCACTCAAGGACCGGTTTCCGAATCTGAGCTGCAGTCAGGATGAGGTATATAAGATCGGAATTGACATGTGCTCAGCTTTGGAACTCTGTGAACAGGAAGGTGTGATTCACCGGGATATCAAGCCCGGCAACATCTTCGTGTCCAAACACGGGAATTATAAATTGGGAGACTTCGGAATTGCCAAGGTGATGCACGGCGAAGAGTCCAATGCGGAAGTGGCAGGCACCTACAATTACATGGCCCCTGAGGTATACAACAAACAGAAATATGATTATACGGTAGATATCTATTCTCTGGGCCTGGTCCTCTTCCGCCTCCTGAATGACGGACGCGGACCTTTTCTTCCCGTCGCCTCGACAGAAATCACTTCGGAGATGGAAAAAGAAGCAGGTCTCCGGAGGCTGAGGAACCGGGAATGGATACCGGCGCCACGGAATGCTTCCGTAGCTTTAGCTGAAGTAATCAGCAAGGCTTGTGCCTATGAAGCCAGGGACCGGTATCAGACAGCCGGAGAATTCAAAGAAGCTCTGATCAGCTGCAGGCAGGAAGGGAATCCCTGGGATAAAGCAGACAGGGGCAAAACAAAGATTCAAAAGAAGAAAACAGGATTGAGCCACGCGGAAGCGGATCCGGAACCGGAAGTTCAGGAGAAATCCGGTGGCGGCTGGTTCTATAAGCCCAACATGTTATAGAGTTTTCTGTATTCTTTCTTTAATAATAATCGAATAATAATCCTATCAGAATGAAATGAGGAATAATAATAAAAATGATTTCCAGTAATGATTTGCTTATATTGATCATCGGTTTGCTGGTCCTGCTCCTGATTGTAGTATTGATTGCGGCATCCAGATCCAAGCCGGGCAAAAAGCCTGGCCCTTCATTATATGACTCTGGAGGAGGAGGCACTGCAGGCAGCGGAGGTTACATTGACGGGAAGACCATTGATAGCACGGAGACTTATCCCGGTGGAAACATAGGCGGTTATGAAGAAGATCCCGGCGGAGTGCCGGGTGGCAGCTACAGAGAGGATGAAGCAGATCCAGAAGAGCCGGGGCATGATGTCGACAGGATTTTTATTGCTCAGGTCAGGACCAATGTGGTTATCTGTCCCAACTGTGATACGGAAAATATCAGGGGAGAATCAAGATGTATTGCCTGTGATTATCCTTTGTAGGGAGTGGCACAGGAAACCCCATGCCGGGAGCTGCCTGCATCATACAAGGTGTATAAGGAGGATTCGTCCGTCCGGCTCAGAAGCATGAGGAGACAAAAAGGACATGGAGGAGAAGATGTTTTGCAATAATTGTGGAAAGAAAATAAAGCCCGGAGCACTTAAGTGTTCCTGCGGAGCTCCGGTCGAGAAGATGGAGTACTGCGGAGGTTTCTGGGGGCTGGTGGGTAAAAACCCGAAATCCTCATCCTCTGCACCGCATCCGGAGACACTGAGCAGGAATGAGATTGCCGAAAGAGGATACAAACCATCCCCGGAGAATGCAGAGATTAACAGCAGCAGAGAAATAAGCGGAAACTATGATTATACGGGAGAGCGGGAGGAACGACGCAGCAGGTCATCGAAAGCAGGTATCGGACTGATTGCAGGAATCGCTCTGGCAGCTATTGTCCTTGTGGGCGGAGGCGCCTTTTTTTTGTTCAGGGGCGGAGACGACGATAAAACACAAAAAAACCTTGGCAAATCTGTAGTGGAGGAAACTTCTACAGAGCTGAATGTGGAAGAGAGTACCGAAAATGCTCAAAGCATTCAGAGCAGCCAGGACGGAGAGACAGTAACCATTGATCAGCTGAATTACGCCAAAGATAATTATGTCATTCCCATGTTTGAGAAAATGGAAAAACAGGAAGAGAAGATTTCGGTGACATTTTATAAAAAGGCGGATGTAAAAGATCCCAATGAGGAGAACGAGACCCTCAAAGAAGCATGGACTGACTTTTCCAGGCAGACAAAGGAGGTCAGGAAAGATTTTGACCGTTTAAAAGAGGACTTCGCAAAGATATATCAGGGAGATTCGGAGAAGGATCAGGACTTTGCGAATTTCCTTGATTCCCGGGAAAAAAGCCTGCTTAAGGCAGAGATGGATATAGAGGTGCATGACAAGTTCTCCTGTATTGGAAAAACAGGGAGCGGCTATGTGTCCAAAGATGATTCGGATGTAGTGAATGACGACGGTTGGTTATCCGATCCCTACGTTAAATATGCAGAAAAGATTTTTTCAAACTACCGAAAACTTGAGGAGTCCTGCATAAATAAGGATGCAGGATTTGCATCATGGGTATATCTGTCGCGTTTGGAAGTAATATTCTCAGACTATAATATTGCTTCCTGCAAAGAGACCCTGATGGAAGTCAGTGAGAGAGAATCTCTGGAAGAGATGGATGGGCAGGATTATCAAAATGCTGCAAAAAAAGACGGGGACTTTGATGGCAAATTAGAATTAATTGATTTTTGCCTTAAGGATCTTGATGACTCTCCGGCTAAAAGCCATTTAAAAAATCTTGACGACTATAAGATAATAAAGAAGCTTTCGGATAAGGAGAGTTCCGATGCCGGTCAATCTTCACAGAGCACAGCTGTCGAAAAGGATGACTCATCGGCACCTCCCGCTGTTACGGAAGAGCCCGCCAATGAGGACCTTCTTAATCCGGAGCACAGGAGATAAGGGATCAATCATCAATAATAAAGATATCAATCAGGAGATTTTCCGAATGGCAGGACAGGAACAATCGATTGGGGAGTCCTGCCTGGGAAGAGAGGGAAAGGAGATAGAAATGGGAAGAAATTATAAAGCAAATTATGGAGTGGATCTGGTCTTTTGCATCGATGCAACCGGAAGTATGACACCGACTCTGGACATGGTTAAAAATAATGCATTGAACTTTTATAATGATTTTCAGGCCAAGATGGCGGAGAAAAGAAAAACGGTTACGGAGCTTCGTATCCGCATCATTGCTTTCCGTGATTATTATTATGATAAAGAGAACGCTATGCTGGTGACTGACTTTTTTACACTGCCTGACCAGGCCCGGGATTTCGAGGAATGTGTACGAAGCATAAAGGCTTCCGGCGGCGGAGACGATCCGGAAGACGGTCTGGAGGCACTGGCCTTCGCTATGAAGTCCAAGTGGAACACAACCGCCACCAAGCGCCGCCATGTTATCGTTGTATGGTCAGATGATGCTACCCACAAGCTTGGATTCGGAAGCAGTGCTGCAAATTATCCCGCCAATATGGCCAAGTCCTTCGACGAGCTTACAGGCTGGTGGGGAAGCTCCCAGATGCCGGGACTTATGGATGAGCAGGCAAAACGACTTCTCATGTTTACCCCCAGCTTCCCATTCTGGACAACGATTCGGGACAACTGGAATAATGTAATCCATTACGAGTCAGAAGCCGGAGCAGGTCTTGACAAACTGGACTACGAGCAGATTCTTAATGTTATCAGCAATTCCATCTGACGACATCCATCATCAGATACGGATTGGGACTTTTTCCTGTTTATAGGTTAATGGGGAGAAAGGAATTGAAGAGCAGCAAAGAATCTTTGCAGTATCATTGGAAGGAATTATGAGAAATAAAAGAAGTTTCTTTAACAAATTTGATAATTTGCTTAAGATATCCCTTCCTGTCAGGGAAGGTAAGGGGGAAGATAATTACTATTGCTGCGGACCGGACCAGGATATGGACAAGGCGGTAATTGGTGTCTTCGATGGCAGCGGGGGTCTGGGATCACGAACCCATAAAGAAATGGGAGGATACACCGAAGCCTATCTGGGATCCCGCGCACTAGCCGGAGCCCTGCACGACTGGTTTCATGCTTATCTGGACAAACCGGTTCCCAGAGATAAGGAACTGACAGACAGTCTTTATCAGTTTTTTATGGCTGCCTTCGAAGTTCTCCGTGAGAATACCGTGGAGAATACCCGGATCAAAGGAGCTCTCGTACGCAGCTTTCCGGCGACGGCAACAGTTGTGGTTGCGGAAAACAATCCGGAGGGAGTGCTTCTTCACATGGTGTGGGCCGGAGATTCCAGGATTTATCTAATAGACAGCAAAGGCCTGGCCCAGGTATCCAAGGATGATGTGGAGACTACGGATGCGCTGGAGAATCTGTCCAGCGATGGTGTCATGAATAATGTAATGGCGGCAGATGGTGATTTCTATATGCATTACAGAAAACTGCTGGTTACGGAGCCGACTATTGTATTTGCCGCATCGGACGGCTGCTTCGGATATCTGCCGACCCCCATGGAATTTGAATATGAGTTCCTTGACGCTCTTTGCCATGCAGAAACGCCTTATGAGTTTCGCAATAAGCTGGCTTCCCTCTTTAAAGATGTAGCCGGAGATGACAGTACCTTATGCAGCATGAGTTTTCTATTCGGGACTTTTAAAGAGCAAAAAAAGAAATTACAGCCCCGCCTTGATGAAGTGTTCAACCGCTACATCAGTCCCCTGGACGAGTGCAGGCAGAAACATCCGGACCAGGAGCATGAAATTACCCGGAAAATATGGAAGGTATATCGGAGAAACTATGAGCGGATTTGGACATCCGGAGGAGAATGACTATGACAGACATTATCAACGGCTACGAATTGCTGCGTGAATTTACATCGGAAAATGCCGGGTTCTGTCGGTGGACATTTGCCAAAAAGAACGGAAAAGAATATTTTCTGAAAGAATTTGTAGATCCGATTTATCCAATGAATATTGGTGAAGGCGGCCTGACAAATGAAAGAATTATCAATGACCGCAAATCCATTTGCCGGGACTTTGAAAATACCAAACTGCATCTTTATGAAGAAATCAATAAAATATCCGACGGAAACCTGATTCGTATTGAAGAATTCTTCCGTTACGATGCCAGATATTATATTGCCATGCCCCGGGTTCCAAATATGGGTATCAGCGTAGAGGAAATTGCATCCAGTCCCGTAGAAACAAGGATTCAGCTTTGCAGGACTCTGGCTCACAGCGTCATGAGACTTCATGACCGGGGAATAGTCCATGCGGATATCAAGCCAAGCAATGTAATCATCAAAAGGACAAGAACCGGCCGTTTTGCTGCCCAGATCATTGACTTTGACTGCAGCTTTTTCCAGATGAATCCTCCCAAAAATGAGGATGATCTTCACGGAGATCAGGTCTACCTGTCCCCGGAGGGCCTTCTCTTTATGATCGGCGAGTACGGCCTCCTGACCTGCCAGATGGATGTATTTGCTCTGGGTATCATGTTCCAAGAGTATCTGACCGGTGAGATACCCGGTTTTAATGAGGAAGAATATGACTATCCCTGTGAAGCCCTTCTGGAAGATGATGTCCTGACTTTGTCTGACAAGCTGGACGAGATACCGGGTATGAAGCAGCTGATTGGATGGATGCTGGAAAAAGATGCCGCCAGGAGAATCCCCATGTTAAATGTATTTGAACAATTGGGAGGGGATCCCGATCTGAGTTTTGAAATGCTGCACAGAGGATTCGGGGAGACAGAAGAGGAAAATGAAGATCCAAATGCCGGTATTTCTTCACGACCAGGCGGCGGAGGCTTCCATGCAGCGGGAGCAGGCGATCTGCTTTGAGCAGGGGACCTTTTGCACAGATTTGACATGTATATACTTTGACTTTTCATTTTTATTGTTTAAATGAAGGGATTGAAAAACAGGACATAAGACTGTATAATGGTTAACAGTCTGTCCTGTTTTCTTTTTTTGGAAAACAACAATTATTATTTAAGGAAAACAGTTTGAAGGACAGAGCGATCACCATTTCAAATTTCCTGCAATGAAGACCCGGTCCTCCAGGAGACAAGGAAGGATCCGGGGAACAGGAAGTGAAAAAGGTGACGATTGTTCCGGACTAATAATGAATCAACAGATCAAGGGAGGAAAATCGAGATGGGTAGAGTATATAATTTTTCAGCGGGACCGGCTGTTTTGCCGGAGGAGGTACTGAAGGAAGCAGCAGCAGAGATGCTTGATTATAAAGGATGCGGTATGTCCGTAATGGAGATGAGTCATCGTTCCAAGTGGTTTGACGACATTATCAAAGAAGCGGAAAAGGATCTTCGGGACCTGATGAATATACCGGATAATTACAAGGTTCTTTTCCTTCAGGGCGGCGCCTCCCAGCAGTTTGCAGCTATACCTATGAATCTGATGAAGAATGGTGTGGCAGATTACATCGTGACAGGCCAGTGGGCAAAAAAGGCATGGCAGGAAGCCGGGAAATACGGAAAGGCCAACAAGATCGCATCTTCCGAAGACAGAACTTTCGCCTATATTCCCGACTGCTCCGATCTTCCCATCAGTGAAGATGCCGATTATGTATATATCTGTGAAAACAACACGATCTATGGAACCAAATTTAAAGAACTTCCCAACACCAAAGGCAAGACTCTGGTTGCGGACGTTTCTTCCTGCTTCCTTTCCGAGCCGGTTGACGTGGAGAAGTACGGCGTGATCTACGGCGGTGTACAGAAAAATATAGGACCAGCCGGTGTGGTTATTTCCATAATACGTGAAGACCTGATTACAGATGATGTCCTGGAAGGGACACCCACCATGCTCAAATTCAAAACCCAGGCCGATAAGGACTCTCTCTATAATACACCTCCCTGCTATGGCATCTACATATGCGGCAAGGTCTTCAAATGGCTTAAAAAACAAGGCGGCCTTGAGGCAATGAAGAAGAAAAACGAGGAGAAGGCAGCTCTTCTCTATGATTTCCTGGATGAAAGCAAGATGTTCAGGGGGACTGTTGACAAGAAAGACCGCTCTCTCATGAACGTTCCTTTTGTGACAGGGGATAAAGAAATGGATGCCCGTTTTGTGGCAGAAGCAGAAGCAGCCGGCTTTGTTAATCTGAAAGGACACCGCAGCGTAGGAGGAATGCGTGCTTCTATTTATAATGCCATGCCGATCGAGGGTGTCCGCAAGCTGGTGGAATTTATGAAAGACTTTGAAAAAAAGAATTCCTGATTGATCACTATTTCAGACTGTTTCAATATAGAAGGAAGACGGTATAAGGAATAATGTAAATCTTTTTACGTGACCTTGGATAAATCTGTGCAAATTCGGAGTAGAGATGGCTAAGCGTATATATAATTATGAGATATTTACACATAAGAAAGATAAGCTTTTGGCGATCCGCAAGCAGAGAAACCGCGCCCGCCGTATGAAGATTGCCCTCTTGCTGGCGACCCTTGTACTGGTGGTTCTGGTACTCCATCTCATTAATGGCAGCCGGTGCAGGTACTATGTTTACAAGAATGTCCGTGAAGGCGAAGAAAATGTGAACGTATCTTATGAGAAATTTGCATCCGGCTACATCAAATACAGCAACAATGGTATTGAGTATCAGAAATCACTGGGGGACTCGGAATGGAATTCGCCTGATTCCTATACCCATCCCTTTGTTGAACTGTCCGACCGGTATATTCTGTTTGGGGACAAGGGAGCGAATTCCCTGAAATTATTCGACAGGGAAGGAGAAGTCTACTCTTTCACATTGAAGTATCCCCTTGCCCAGGCATCCGTTTCGAATGGAGGCTTTATCGAGGCAGTTCTAAGAGGTGATAACGGAAACTTCATTCAGGTATACGATAAAGAGGGGGCTCTGGTCGCGGACATGAAGTCCTCGGTAGATGAAACAGGCTATCCCCTGGCTGCGGCAATATCTCCCAATGGAAATCTGCTGGCAGTCAGCTACTACAAACTAAACGGGATGCAGTCCGGTTCCTCTCTGGTCTTCTATGATCTGCGGGGTAATGTTTCAAGGGATATCGCAGCCGGCTTTGAATACAGTGACCTGATGATTCCCAAACTGACTTTTCTTGATTCTGATTCCATGGCAGCCTTTGGAGACGGACAGGTCATACTCTATGACATAGGAAACAGGCCTGTGGAAAAGAAAAAAATAAGCTTTGATAAAACCATGGAAAGCGTTTTTACCGGTGGCAAATACTTTGGCCTCGTTCTTGACAACACGGAAGAAGAGAAGGGCGGACGCCATATCATCAAGTTATATAATAAGAACGGAAAAGAAAAACTGTCCCGGGATATCGACATGAACTACTCGCGAATCCGAATGTGGGGAAATGAAATCTATGCTTTCAATGATACGGAGTGTATGATCATGAGTACTTCGGGAAAGCTGGCCTGGCAGGGAGAGCTGGAGGGAAACACTATCGAAGCGGTAATCCCGATCAGCGGCTGGAGAACCTACAAGGTAGTATTCCGTGACAAGACCGTCGATATGCATCTGCGCTTCTGGAATTTTGACACGGACAGCACTGTAAATGAACGTCATTAAAATGTCTGACGATTTGATGAAAATTCCGACGTAGATTTTTGAAATTAATTCTTGACAAACAGAATATGCCGTGATAACCTTAAAAAGCTTTCGCTCTGAAAGCAAAAACAGAACCTTGATAACTGAATAACAGAACAACCTTGAACGTTCAATTCGCGTCATGGGAACGGAGGACGGAAAGTCCGCCG
>CADBME010000101.1 GCA_902795715.1 uncultured Lachnospiraceae bacterium
AAAGGAATCGAAAGGAATGAAAATCATTCAGGACTAGTCAAAGCTATATCTCTCTTTTTGATTCACTTAAAAAAGCTGTGAAAGGAGAAGATCGATGGATATTATGGAGGTAATCAGGCAGAGGCATTCTGTCCGCCAATACAGAGGAGATCCTATTGAGCCGGAAATCAGAACCGCCCTGGAATTCTGTGTCGAAGAGTGCAACCAGGAGAGCGGATTGCATATCGGAATTGTCTATGATGATCCCAGCGGATTTGACTCAAAACTTGCTCATTACGGTCAGTTTACTAATGTGAATAATTACATCTATCTGGCGGGAAAAAAAGATCAGGAAATCGATGAGCTGTGCGGATATTACGGGGAGAAGATTGTCCTCTATGCTCAGGAACTGGGGCTCAACACATGCTGGGTGGGCCTGACCTTTCAGAAAAAGGCGGTAAAGAAACTGATTTTGCCGGATGAGAGACTGGTAGCCGTCATCGCCCTGGGCTACGGTGTGACTCAGGGAAAAGAAAGGAAATCAAAATCTATAAGCGATGTGGTTGTCACACAAGGAGAGATGCCGGATTGGTTCCGCAGGGGAGTGGAAGCCGCTCTGCTGGCACCCACGGCTATGAATCAGCAGAAATTCCGGATTGGAACAAAAAGGGGAAATCCTGCCATCGAAACCTATGGCCATGGTTTCTTCCTGGAAGTAGATCTGGGAATTGTCAAATATCATTTTGAGGCTGCATCCGGGAAAAAAGTGTTAAAAAGCAGGGGCTAGGAAAAAGTGATGAATAAAGATGAATAAAATAAAGGAGCGAAAGGGAAGGGAGTCCAAAAGAAATCTAATGGACCCTTACACTTTCGCTCCTGCTTTTTATATTCCTACATTCTTGATGCAGGATTCTCCGGGCATCTGTATTCAGCTATCCTGAATATCCAGCAGCCTTAATTATTCAGTTACCGTAAATCCCTTTTTCTGATAAGAGCCGGGACGATAAGCACGACAAGGAAAATGATGATCAGATTGACTACGATACCTACGCCCTGCATGACATTGACTTTCATAATATCATAGTGGCTGATTCCTCCCAGTACAAGGGAACTCAGATCCACAGGCAGGCCAAACCGTATGGTTATATCCTGGAGAGCCTGGGCTGCGAACAGGAAGTAAGCCAGACAGGCCATGACAGACCATACAGGGTCAGCCAGGAAGCTGGCGATTGCGTAGTAGAGCATAGCGGCAAGTATGACAATCAGAAGATGATATACTACATTTCCGATGATGCCGGGAATTCCCATGTCAATAGGATAGCGGAAATACAGGATGCCAATCAGCAGGGTAATAACTGATTCGATCAGGAAGAAAAAGACCGAAGTGACGATGATGACCTTCAATTTGGCATAATAGATGACTGACCGTTTCATGCCGCTTGAAACGATGCTGTTCAATGTTCCTTTTCCGTTCTCTCTGGTGGCGATCATGACTGCAGCAAACAATGAAAATACATGGGCAGTTTCTCCCAGGCCTGTCATGATTTCACTGAAGGAATGATAATGGGGGAGAAATGCAACAACAGCAGATGCAATGACTACGATCAGGACGATCAGCTTGGCACTGCGTGATTTCAGGATTCTATACATCTGTGCACTATACATCTTTTACACCTCCCCGCCTGCAAGGTATTCCGCATCCAGATCGATCGGATTCTCGAGAATCTGCTTTGCGGAGAACTCATGGGTCAGTTCACCATTTTGAAGAATACCGTAGTGTGTCGCGATACCTGCGATGCCGTCTGTACGGCTGTCGGTAATCAGAATCGTTGATCCTCTGGCGTTTATATCCATCATCACATTGCAGAATAAGGCAATGTCAGCGGCGTCCAGCCCCTTTAAAGGCTCATCCAGAACCAGAAGCTCAGGATTGCCCAGGATGGCCAGAGACAAAGCCAGTTTTTGTTTCATGCCGGTAGACAGGGTGCGGACTTTTTTCCGCTTTTTATCAAAGAGGCCGAACTTCTTCAAAGCTTCCTTGATGGCCGGTTTGGGTGTTTTAAGCCGGAGCAGTTTGGCGCGGAAGACCATATTCTGGTTGATGCTCATATGCTCGTAAAGAACCGGCGCATCCAGAATAGAACCCGTCAACTCCCGGATATCGTTCAATTCTTTTCCCGTGGCACTGCACAGAGTAATCTGACCGGAGTTGGGGAATGAGAGACCCAGCAGGTTTCTCACCAGTGTAGACCGACCTGAGCCGGTCATGCCCAGCAGGGCGTAGATGGCTCCGTAGGGAACGTGCAGGGATATTTTGGAATTGGCAAGGACTCCGCTGTACTTCTTTGTAAGACCTTCTGCTTCGATGGCCAGGCCTTCGGGGACAGGTTCCATTTCCATCCGGGAACGCTTCTCGATGGATCCGGCAACAGCCTTCAGGAAATGAGCCATATGGTCGTCGGATGCCGGGCCGGCATAGGGAATTGCGGTCTGTCCGGCACTTTCCTCCCGGTCCGGGATTGATTCAGCTGGTAAATCATCCTCTGTCAGATCATAATCCGGTCCGGCTTCCTCATCCTGGTCAGAGGACACTTGCCAGCTATCCGGATCCTGACCAGCTTCTTCTGTAAGATCAAAAGAATCGGCTGTGCGGAATGCCGGACCGACTCCCATGTCGGTTTCCGGAAGGGTCTTTGCAAGTGTCTGAGACTCCTCAATTGTCTGAGCTTCCTCATAGATCTGAGCCTCTTCAGTGGTCTGAGACCCGACAGATATTTGAGACTCTGCAATCAATGGAGCCTCATCTGTAAGCGGCTGAGCTTCAGCAGTCCTTTGAGCTTGCTCAGAAGCCTCCTGCAGCTTATTCCGGGCATCCTCCAGCTCTTTTCTGCTTTCAGCCAGTTCATCCCTGCATCTGTCCAGGTCTTCTTTGTTTTTAGCCAGATCTTCTCTGGCAGCGGTCAATTCCTTTTCAAGCTCAGCAGTACGTTTTACTGCCGCCTCTTTTTCCTTATTTGTCTCCTGGATTCTTGAAACCAGCTGCATCATCTTCCGGAATTCCACCGGGTTCATCAGAACCAGTTCCTGATTGTCCCGGGTCAGAATGACAGGCTTGCCCATCATGCATATTCCGGCAATCTCATCATATTGTGGTGCCAGGGCATCCACGGAATAACGATCTGTCATAAAGAAATTACCTCGTGCTTTGAATAAATGATTAAGTATTCGAAGACAAAAAGAGTCCCGAAAGTATTTTTGATAAATAAAATAAATAAAAGAACTTTTGGCGTCCGGGATCTTGTCTGCTTTTCCCGGCCGGAGAACCGGCTCGGAAATAGGCTGATTCCCACCCTGACCCTAATAGTTGGATTATTTTTTCAAATTTACATCTTATTATACTATATATTGATTATCAATTCCATATGAAATGTAAAAAAAGTGTTACGAAAAAAAGGGCTGCAGCCATCAAAAGATGAATGCAGCTATTTTAAACTTAAATATTTACAGATTCTTTTTCCTATAAATGAAGATGAAAGATATGGTTGAGAATACCACAAGATAGGCCAGAAGGAGAAAAACTCCCCGGTAATCCGGAACCTCACCATTGGCTATACTCCTTACCATGGCACTTGTCTGCGACAGAGGAAGAAGAGCTATAACCTGACGGAATCCGGCAGGCATCTGGTCTGTCGAGAAAAAGGTATTACATAAGAAGGACATAGGTGTAATGATGTAGGCATTGTACTTGGGGGCATCGGAATAGCTTTTGGCCAGGAAAGACAATACCAGAGCGATCGTGGAAAAAACGGTTCCGTTCAGAAAGAGTATGAGAAAGGACTGGATATTGTAAATGAGCCCGGTCCGTATGGTCATGGTCAGGAGGAGAATAATGCAGGAGGAATACATTCCTCTAAGTGCGCCTCCGATAATCTGTCCCACGATGAACTGCCAAAGAGGGGTAGGAGAGATCATGACCTGATCCAGGGCTTTCTCATAGAGCCTCTGCACGCTCATGTTCTGTGCGACAGCGCTGAAGCTG
>CADBME010000102.1 GCA_902795715.1 uncultured Lachnospiraceae bacterium
GGCGAAATGACTGTTCGACCCTCCGGATTGCCGGCGGATTGCTTGTTCAGCATTCCGGCATGGTGATTTTACCTGTGATTGCCGAAGTGGCAGCCGTTTTAGGTGATCCCAGGTAAATGCCTACCTTGGAGGTTCCCATTCGGCCCAGGAAGTTCCGGTTGTTGGTTGCAAGAACCTTCTCCCCATCGGTGAGGATTCCGCCGGAACGTCCGCAGCAGAGTCCGCAGCCGGGCTGGGTGACAATACATCCGGCTTCAACCAGGGCAGACATATAACCTTCTTTGATGGCTTCCAGGTAGATCTTTCGGCTTGCCGGTGTGATGATGGTCTTCACCGCGACGGTTTTGCCTTTAAGAATGGCGGCTGCCGCAGCCAGGTCTTCCAGACGGCCGTTGGTACATGATCCGATAAATACCTGATCAATATCCGTCCCCTCAATCTCGGAAACATTTTTGATATTATCCACCTGGGAGGGACAGGCACATACAGGCTTCAGATCCTCAGCCTGATAGTGGAGCTCCTGACAGTAGACAGCGTCTTCATCTCCGTAGAGCCAGTCGACATCCGACAGGGCAACCTGAGAGTATTCTGCTGTTTTCTCATCCGGCCGGAAGAGGCAGCATTTGGCCCCGGCTTCCACGGCCATATTGGAAATGGTCATGCGGGAGGCTACGCTCATGGCATCCACAGCAGATCCGCTGATTTCCAGAGCCTTGTAGGTGGCACCGTCGGAACGCAGATCCCCCAGAAGACGGAGAATGACATCTTTGGCCATGACATTTTCAGGAAGAGTCCCATCAATGACTACCTTGATGGTTTCCGGGACCCTGATCCAGAGCTGGCCGGTTCCCAGGATAGAGGCCATCTCGGTGTAGCCGATGCCGGAGGAGAAACATCCGACACAGCCGTAGGTGGTCGTGTGAGAATCTGTCCCGAAAACGATATCTCCCGGTTTGGCATAGCCAGCCTCTGTCATCAGCTGATGACAGATTCCATCGGACCTGTGGACATGGACCAAACCGTATTTTTCAGCAAATGCATCACCGATTTTAAAATGTCTGACGTCTTCCACCGCGCTGGTGGGAACCAGGTGATCGTAGATCAGAACCACCTTATCGGTATCCCACAGGGCATTAAAGCCCATCTCTTCAAATTTCTCTGCAACAAAGGGAATAAAGATATCATGAATCATAACCCGGTCAACGTCTACGGTGACGATCTGGCCGGGAGACAGCTTATCTATTCCGGTATTTTTCTGGATTATTTTCTCTATTAAAGTACTTCCCATAATCTATTCCTCTGAATTCAGTTCTCTTCCATTGCAATGATTTGACAGGCCATCAGAAATAGCCCGGTCATCTCAGGACTCGATTCCGTTGCGCTTTTGCATGGCCTTTACCAGGCCGCCTGCATTTAAAATATCCATGAGATTATCAGGGAGGGGATGGATTGGATAGACTTTTCCCTCATGTTCGATGGATTCTCCCATGGTGACGGTGATGGAATCTCCTTCCTTGACCGCATCCTGAATCTGGTCATTTTCAATAAGAAGAAGACCGTTGTTGATGGAATTGCGGAAGAAAATCCTGGCGTAGGATTTAGCGATGACACAAGCTACTTTCAGCGCTTTGATAATCTCCGGCGCCTGTTCCCTGGAGGAACCACAGCCGAAGTTCTTGCCTGCAACTATGATGTCCCCCTCACCGATCAGGCCGGCAAGCTCCGGTCTGAGAGGAGAGAAACCATACTGCTTCATATCTTCAACCGTGGGAAGAGCAAGATAATCCGTGGGGATAATAATATCCGTGTCGATATCATCACCCAAGACCCAAACTTTACCCGTAAATGTATTCATGTGCATTCCTTTCTTATGTTTTCTGTCAGATGTCTTCCGGTCCGGTTATATATCCGGCAATAGCGGAAGCAGCGCAGCTGGCGGCGCTTGCCATGTAAACTTTGGAGCTGGCAGCCCCGGATCGACCCTTGAAGTTTCGGGTACCGGTGGTAATCAGTACTTCGTTTTCACCGATGACTCCCTGGCAGCTTCCCCAGCAGACAGAGCAGTTGGGGTTCATGATCATGGCTCCGGCTTCGGCGAGGGTGGTGATAGCCCCGGATTCGATGGCATCAAGCATGACCTGTTTGGAGGCAGGCGCAACGATGAAACGGACTTTGGGGCTGACTTTTTTACCTTTCACCACTGCGGCAGCAGCTTCCAGGTCTTCCAGTCTGCCGTTGTTGCAGGAGCCCACGAAAGCTTCGTCTATGGCGATATGTTCTTTTTTAATCTCAGCAAGGGTTGCAAAATTGTCGACAAAATCAGGACGTACGCAGACCGGTTCTATCTTATCCAGGTCATATTCATAGACAGCTGCGTAAACAGCATCAGGGTCGGGGGAGAACATGTGGATGGCATCACGGCCATGTGCCCTGCAGTATTCCTCAACCTTTTCGTCCGGTTCGCAGATGCCGGCCTTGGCCCCGGCTTCCACAGTCAGGTTGCAGAGGACCATCCGTTCGTTGATAGAGAGATTGTGTTCGCCGTCTCCGCCGAACTCCATAATCTTGTAATTAGCCCCGTTGGCTCCGATATCACCGATGATGGTCAGGATCAGGTCTCTGGCGTAGACACCGGGCCGAAGCTTTCCATGAAGGTTGAAACGGAGGGTTTCCGGAACCATGACCCAGGATGTGCCGGTTACCATGGCATAGAGAAAATCCGTACATCCAACGCCGGTGCCGAAAGCCCCTAAAGCTCCGTAGCTGGTTGTGTGAGAGTCAGCACCGAAAATCAGCTGGCCGGGACATACATAGTCTTCCATCATGATCTGATGGCAGACACCCTGGCCCTCATAGAGGCGGATACCATGCTCATGAGCAAAATTACGCATCTTTTTATGGGCTTCTGCCGTCTTGGGGTTTTCAGCGGGGACATTATGATCCATGATGAAAACTACCTTGTCCGGATCAGCAACCCGGGGATGCTTCAGTTGATTGTTGTACATATCCACGGTAAGATGGGTGGTCCCGTCATTGCTCATCATCCGGTCCAGGCTGACAGTGTGGATATCATTAGGCTTTACATAATCCACACCGGCCGCCCTGGCAATGATTTTTTCCCCGATGGTCATAGCTTTTTTATCTGTACCCATGATTAGTCCTCCTTGTTTAGTGACGCAATCAGACCGCCGGCATTCAGAATTCCCTGCATGTATTCCGGCAGGCTGGTGCATTCGTAAGTCTCTCCGCCGGCACGAACCGTACCGGCTGCAAGATGCAGCTCAGCCTGGCCTCCATTTTCCACGTGATCATAGAGATCCTTGCACACGATCACCGGAAGACCTATATTAATGGAATTTCGATAGAAAATTCTTGCAAATGACTTTGCGATAACGGCTTTGATTCCCAGGGCCTTAAGGACGCTGGGGGCCTGCTCTCTGGAAGAACCGCAGCCAAAATTCTCATTGGCAACAATCAGGTCTCCGGGGCCAGCCTTGGATGAAAAATCCGGATCCAAAGATTCAAATGTATATTGCTTCATTTCATCAACAGTGGGCAGGAGCAGATACTGGGATGCAATAATCTGATCAGTATCCACATCACTGTGAAACTTCCATACCCTGCTTACACTCATGGGGCTTACCTCCTATTAGAAAATAAATTAATCCTCATAATAATACAATAAATTCATTGTGAATACAATAATGGAAAAGAAGAATCGAATGTGGGGGGAAGCGAAAGTAAATGAATAGAAAAGAAGAATCAAATGTATGGAGGAAGCAGAAGCCGTAAGGACGAGGACGGCCGCAAGGGGAGGAAAAGGGGGATGCGGCCGAGGGAGAAAGCGGAAGCGGAAGGAGAAGGACGGCCGCAAAGAGAGGAAAAGATGAATGCGGCCGAGGAAGAAAGCGTAGCTGGAAGGAGAAGGACGGCCGCAAAGAGAGGAAAAGATGAATGCGGCCGAGGGAGGA
>CADBME010000103.1 GCA_902795715.1 uncultured Lachnospiraceae bacterium
CAAAGTGAAGGCGGCTGGTAATGACAAGTATAAGGCTTCACCATGGAAAAAAGTATTGTTTAAAGTGCGGGTAAAATAACAGTGAAATAACGAAAAGAAGATATGCCTAACTATTCGCAAAAGAAAACTTTAACGAATAGTTAGTACCCAAAAAAAGGACGAATCCAAGTATTTGCCTGGATCCGTCCTTTTTTATGTTTTTCTTCATAATATGCTTTTTAGCATGTTTTTTATGACCCTTTCCGTCAATAACTGTTCACAATGGCTTCCACATTGTACAGATAACCTCCTCCGAACAGATTGAGGTGGTTGAGCATTTGATAGAGATCATACAAAGCCCGACGGTCTTTGTATTCCGGGTCTATGGGGTTTACTTCATGGTAAGCTTCATAAAAAGGTGCCGGGAATCCGCCGAACATCTGTGACATGGCCAGATCAGCTTCAAAGTGGCCGATATAGACTGCCGGATCATAAATACATCCGTGTCCGTCGGATGAGCACATGGCATTGCCGCTCCAAAGGTCTCCATGGACCAATGATGGAAATTCGGGTTCTGCCATATAGCGATCCAGATGGTCAAGCAGATGATCCAGCTTTTTTCTTGTGGTTAGAGGGAGTTTCTTCTCAGCCATATGGATTTGAGGCTTCAGGCGGCATTCCCTGTAAAAGTCCAAGAAGCTTTCTTTTTGGGTATTCTTTTGGAGTGTAGACCCGATATAATTATCCTCATAAAAGCCGTATAAATGGCAATTTCCATCATTTCCAGTTTTTCCCATATCCGGCAGGTCCGGCAGAGTCCTGTGAAAAAGGGCCAGGTCTCTGCCGAATTTCTCCCAGTAATCATGGTCCGGTGTCCCCTGCTCGATATACTCCATCAAAAGAAAGGCACACTGATTGGACTGATCCCTTCCACAGGCATAAAGAGCCGGAACTTTCACTGTTCCCGATGAGGATAAGGCGCGGAGTCCGTTGGCTTCCGTCTCAAACATATGAAGGCGGTCGGGGCGATTGGCTTTCAGAAATGCCTTTTGTCCATTGGACAGGGACAGGCAGTAGGCTCTGTTGATGTCGCCGCCGTAGATGGCTGTCTTTGCAGTTATGGATATATTTTCCCCAAAGGAATTCCTGATGGATTCTTCTAAACTATTTGCAGGTGTCATGAATGTATTCCTCATCATTTAAAAAGCTGTCTAATTGCTGTAATGTTCTACCGGTTTCCATCCTTCATCCTGGTACTTGGTCACGCTGAGGCCATTCATATTGACATAGTCGGATACGGTAATCTTTCTGGCTTCCTCACGGGCATCCTGATCGGAATAAACATTCATAAAAGCATCGTAATTATCACCGAAGAGTTTTTTGGCGCTGGCATTGAAATCTTCACCGTCAGCGACGATGTCCATCTTGGTTACGGTGTAATTGTCCCCTTGTCCGGTCAGATGCATAATTCCGGGATAGTTTCCTCCGGATACGCATTTTAAAGTATCGCCTTCAATCTTATAATTGTTGATCCAAAAATCTCCTGCTACAGTTATCTCATCCCCCTTGCTATAATCCGTATTCACAATCTGTACAATGGGGATGCTGACGTCGGCTTTGTCATAATCCTTGCTTTTCTCTTCAACCATGTACTTGTAACATGCCAGTTCCACCGGGTCGTCTCCTGCGTAACCGTAGGCAGCTCCGGCAAATTCCGGCTGTTCTTCCATGCCTGCAAAGTCTTCGGTTGTTGCTTCTGCGGTTTCTTTGGCGGGGGCCTCTGAGGTTTTGCCGCAGCCGGCCAGACATAGGGTCAAGATTAATAATGTCATCAGACTAAAAGCTATGATTCTTTTTTTCATGTTCCTTTCCTCCTTTTGGGGCCTTGTTAAGGTTTTGCATAGTTTACTTGTTGGTATATATACGTATTACATACGTATTTTATATTTTATATTAGTCTTTATATTATTCTTTTATTAGTCTTAATATTAGTCTTTGACTCTGCTTTACTTTTTAATGATCTCTGTTACAAGTCCGAGGACATCCTTTTTCATCTGATAGGAGACTTTTTTCTTATAAGTCTTATCCCCATCTTTATAAGTGAATTCTGATACATATTTTTTACCATCTTTTTCCTCTTCTGTCTTTAGCTGGTCTTTCAGATCTTTGGCATATTGATCAAGCTGGAGCCTTAAAGATCTGTGCATGGCTTCGATCATTTCCTTTATACTTTCTTCATCCTTTTCATCGATATTCTGGCCGGGATAAAGTCTTACATGGGCCATGGAACGGTAATCCTGGCTGTAGGCGGCCATGACATAGAGGGAGGCCTGGCGGTTGAGGAGGTCGGATGCCTTTCCTCCGTTTAAGACCTCCAGCTCTGCATCACTTGCGAAATGCCAGTCTTTGGGCAGTGTCCATTCCAGGTCCAGGCCGGGGATCCGGTAACTGTCCTTGCTGTAAATGCCTTGATATTCTTGGACAAAGGCCTGGGCAGTATTATTGTAGCTGTTTTTGTCCGGGTCCATATAGGTGTTTTCCCTGTCTTGTGGAGTCGGATTCAGGGCCTGTTCTTTGAAAATGTCATCAATGTCGTCCGGATTTTGGACGGGTTTCAAATTGCAGTGAATCTCTATAAATGGTCCTCCCAAACCGGTCAGATAACTTAGGCTCAGATAATTGGAAGCGCCATAGCCTTTGCCTTTTATGGTATAGGGAATCTCGTCCGCCTTCGGATACAGGCCGGATGAGACCAGGCTTTCTTTTGCATAATCAGCTGCGGTATCCGCCCTTTCTTTGGACAGGGTAAGAGCTGTCTCTTTATCCAGCAATCCGGTATATGAATGGAGCTCAATATCGGAAATGAAATCCCGGTATGCAGATTTTTCAAGACACCCTGCAAGGCATGGAGCAAGCTCCTTGATAAAATCTTTTCCCTTATCGGATAAGTCGGCATTGCCATAGGAAAAGAGTAGATCCCAGGGGATCAGGATGGTTCCGCTTTCTTTATAGATTGCGGCATCTGCCTTATCCAAACCGCTTTGGTCTATCTGGCCATACTCATTCAGTTCAAGCAGTGGAATACGGTCCCCAAACTGGTCTGAAAAAGCCTGACAGATCTCTCCTGCTATCTTCTCTTCCACCGCTTTACCTGCTCTGATGGCCTGGGCGGAATCGTATCCTGAAGCCTGCTCGGTTGCGCTTTCCTTTTCGGTCAGAGGAGGATTTGCAGTCCCCTTCCAGGCTGTAGTCCCTGAAGAGTTTTCAGTGTATATATCTGCTTGCATGTTATACTGCATGTCCCGATAATAGATAGAGGGTGCGATCAGGGTGCAGGATGTAAGACCCTGGTCATCGAAGTTCAGGAAGGTCATTTTGGTTCTGATTGGATCCATGATGATTTGCCCTTCCCGGCCATTTATCTCCGTCTCATTGTATGATGAGAATAAAGACGTTGAAAGAGCAAGCTGATTTTTGCTGATCATGACAGCGTTATCAACCATTTCAAGAATCTTCTCCATGGAGTCATGACAAGATAGAGTAATCTGGTTATTCGTGGTGTAATTCGAATTATGTAGACGAAGATCCTGGTCATCCATCTTGTAGAAGCTGGTGCAGACATAGCATTCCTTGAGTGGGACCTTCAGATTGCTGACGTTGCAGGCTCTGATTCCGATCCGGATTCCATTAAAGATGGCCTGGAATTCTTCGGTAATCCTTCCCGGATCAACCATTGATTCAGGATCGGCGGAAAGAATAAAGCCGGCGTCTATCATTTTCGATATTTCAAGGCCGGTTATATCACTGATGCAGGTGCCATTGCACTCGAAGGATTCCGAGGACAGGTCCAGTATTTTCCTGGTGTATCTTTTGTCGGGAAAAGCATAATCGGATGTGTAACATAAATTGACATAACCCTTCCTTAAAGTAAGGCTATTATCCGATTGGAGGTATTCTTTGTACGTCCATACCGGTCCCTGGTCCATTGTGATCTGGAAGCTGTAATCGTTGGCGAACTCGTATGTCACAGGGAAATTGCTTCCATAAACATTTCCGATATTTCCTTTTCCCTCACCTGCCATGATCAGGCTGAAAAAATCCATATCCGGGTTGGCCGGTTCTCTGAGGGTGTAGTTCCTGCCGACTATGAAATCAGGATTCTCTTCATAAGCGGATGGTACATAGGTGGCTGTAGAATCTTTGTAAGTGAGGGTCAGAAAAGGACCTTTCCAGGAAATCTGATAATGGACTTCCTGAATCTCCTCTTCTCTCTCCTCTCTCTGGTACATCTTTTCATTGGGATCCATGCCAATCAATCCGAGGGCTAAAGTGTCCCCGCGGATGTCAAAGATTGCCGACAGGTCTCTGCTATCTCCCTTTTCTGCATTTGTGCTCTTTCCAACTGTATTTTCCCGATCTGCCTTCTTTCCATCTGCATTTTCTCCATCTATATGCCGGAAAGATGCCCGCATGGGATAGTAATCTCCATAAACGGACCAGTTCATCTTTTTATAGTTGGCCGGATCGTCAATAGCATGGACATCTTCAACAAATACCATTTCCTCGGGTAGAGATTCAACTTTAGCCGGACCAGAGTCTGCTCCCTCCTTGTCCGTAGGTTTCGTATTTGCTTCCTCCCTGTCCGTAGGTTTTGTATTTGTTTTTTCCTTATCTGTGAATTCCGTATTTATCTCTTTCTTATCCGTACGTTCCGTATCTGTCTCCGTCTGACTAGAGCTCTTTTCCTCTCCACTTGCGGCTGATCCACTGTGAGTCGCTTCCTTTTCTCCGGGCAGAGCTATGCTGTCCTTATTATCACATTCTGTTCTGACCCATTTTCCTATGAACATTCTCGGTTCATATTGTGCATAATCCTTTGATTTGGAGTCAGAGTCTTCCCGGTTTTTTTGCTTGTCACTATCTCCCTTTTCCTGGCTTTCTCCCTCCTCTTGACTCTCATTTTCAGGGGGACCGACCTTTACTTTGGAAGGAAAAAGATTTTGATCAAAGAAAGATCCCAGGATAGGCCAATCAGAGAATCGTCCCCCCTTCGAACTCCCGATCAAAAAAACAGCCAGAATCAACCCTGCCAGGACCAGGATTCCTTTTTTGATTTTTTTCTCGGACATTTTATTTCTCCTTCCATGGAATCTGATGGTCTTTTGCATATTTTGCGGCATAGGATTTTTTGCTGCAGATAATGACCGGCTTGCTTTCCAGTCGTGCGAAGGCCTGGTTGCTGATATTTTGTACCGAGTCGGGTATCCTGATTTCTTTCAAGCCGCTGCATCCTCCCAATGCGTCGGCCTCAATCGATGTAATCCCTTCAGGGAGATCAAGTCTTCCTTCTAATGCATTGGGAACCGCGATCAGTTTCTTCCTTTCCTTATCCAGCAAGAGCCCATCGACAGAGGTAAAATAGGGGTTGGAATCTTCCACATTAAAGGCAGTCAGATTGAGATCGAAGAAAGTCTTGCTGTCGATTTCCTTGAGATTACCCTTAATGGTGATCTGGTCCAGGATGGGAACCGTAACGCCCTCTCCCAGGGTGAAATAGGATACGGAGAAAGCTTCTTTTCCTATGCTTTGAAGCTGGTCAGGCAATTCGATCGAAGAAAAGCCCTTCTCCTTTTTGCCGGAGGAATCTTCCTTCTGCACGGAATAGAAAGCATTGTCTCCAATCTCCTCGATGGTGTCGGGAAGCTTAAGATCGTTTTTCATAAGGGATGCATAGGAAAATGCTTCTTTTCCCACCCTGGTCAGCCCTTCATTGAGGGAGATCTCATAAAGGCTGGTATTCTTAAAGGCATTATTTTCAATTAGCTGCAGACTGGATGGGAAAAGGATATGAAGCTTTTTCTCTTCCAATCTTCCGTAGATTTTACTCAGGTAGGAGAAAGCATACTTTCCGATGGTTTCCGTCCCCTCAGGAATCTGATAATAGTATTCCTCCCCCTCTTTGGTGCTTTCCGTGCGGATCATAGGGCTGTCCGCATCGATTTGCATGGGGAAAATGATTAAGTTTTTCCTGTCTTTGCTAAATAAGACCCCATCGATGCTGCAGTAGGAGGGATTATCCTCAGATACAGAAAATCCTTTTAATTTGTTGCCCCAGCTGGTCCCGAAAGCCTGAGGACTGATGTAGTTTAGCTGATCGGGAAGATGGAAATAAGGGTTGGCATCACTATTATAGAGGGATGACAGAGCATTTGTATTGATTCTTTTTACTGTATCCGGTATTTCGATATCCTTTAGTATTGCGGCCGGTTTAATCTGTTCTCTCTGAGACAGGCTGGGCCTGTTTTCATTGGTAATCTGTGAAGGCATCTGGAAATTGGTGAAGCTGTCACCTGAACCGGTGTTGATGGCATTCTTACCATTCCCGATCTCCGTGACCGGCCTGCCGTCCACATGGGCCGGGATGGCCAGGGAGGAATCATTTCCTTCATAGGAAACGAATACGGCATG